>NZ_JAGJEK010000032.1:0-60309 GCF_018101015.1 Pseudoalteromonas sp. MMG005
GACGCTGACTGCGTTTTGCTTTGCTAAGTTAGCGTAGCGCTCCGTGTCAGTGGGGTCGCATTATAGGGAGATGAAGAAAAAGCGCAAGCCTTTATTTGCAGAAAAGTGATAAAAATAACGTGTTCGTGCAAAAATCAATCTCTAACCCTGATTTTCATATAAAAACGCTCTAATATCATACAGAAATACAAAGGTTTTCTATAAATAGAAGAAAGGTCAACTTTAAAAGAGAAAAAATTGACCTTATTTATACAATGCGATTATACGATTTACCGTTTAAAACGGTGCCAATAGATAAACATTGATATCTATATCTCTTATATTCGTATAATACTGCCGAGCAATACTGCCTACCTTGTCTAACCGTACGGTAACTTCTTGACAGCCAGCAGGGATATGAACAGAGCTTTTTACAATACTAGGCTTAACTCTGTAACTGACTCGCTCATATCTAACACCAAAAGTAGTGTCTTCCCCAATCTTTGTGTCATTACAGTATAATGAAGCGGTCATACCAAAATTAGATGAATACCATGCAGACGTAATCGAGCCACTCAAATGGACATCCAATTGAGATATACCCGCTGTATGTACAAGAGGTAATTTAACTTGATACGCTACTTCTGCATACCTGTCTACGCCACCTTCAGAAACAAAAAGTTTCTTTTCATGGGTAAAATCTGACTTTGTAAGTGAAGTCGTTTCACCACTCACAATGATTGGTAAAGCTGAAGCTGTACATGTAAATAAGCTTAGCAACAGCAAAGGTGCATATTTCATTTTACATATCCTCAATAGAAGACTAGTTTGGCAGCTTCTCTATAATGTGCACATTAAATTGTAGATCAGTCACTCTAGTGTAAAACTGCCGACTCAAATGGCCCACTTTATCTAGTCTAACCGTCATAGTCTGGCACTCACCACCGGTGTTCAGGTCATTAGAAAAACTCGGATTAGCTTCGTATGAAGTTCGGTTGTAGCGGAAGCCTGTTGCTAAATCTTCGCCAAGAAATATTGGCGCTGCAAGGCCAGGTCCAGTGCATGTAGCCGATAGTGATACAGCCATAGAACCAACGAACCATCGTGTATGGTACTTGCCACCAACTTGATAAGTAAGATCTTGTCCAAAATCACCATCCATCTCAAATGTCGCTTCATATGCCACAACAGCTTCCCGGCCTGCATATGGTTTTGTTATGGGTGAGAAGTCTTGAAAACGAAGCTCGACAACATTACCACCAACAGACACACTACCAGTGTCAGCAAACGCATTTACTGCACATAAAAGACTACCTATCGCTAATATTTTTTTCATAAATTTACATCATAATTTTTAAAAGTGGGAATTGACGTTGAATCTTTAAAACGAACAACGCCTGTAATAATGGCATCATTAGCACCATTAACTGTACGTACATTGACATTAAGATCAGAGCACTCAATCCGATTAAGCTTTATTTCAGAGTGAACAAATGCAAGCTGACTTGCCGTCGTCACTATTTCTTCATTAGTAAACTCAATATTGTTTTTGGTTTTCTGATAAAGTGCTTGACCGTTGCATTCCACAGAAACGTCAACTTCGTGCAAGAACTCACTATGCAAAATATCTTTTGCTGCCCCAACACAAGTACTGCCTTGCCACTCAGTACAAGCGGGTAGCATTTGAAAAACTGAGTCTCCTTCACCTTGGATTCGAATATCAACTTCTAATACCGACGCATTAATCGTATTCATGGTCTCTAGCGCATAAGAATAAGTTGCACCGCTTTGCACCATATCTTTATTTGTAAATAAGACTTCCATTTCAGATGCGTTAATTGCTGCGCTAGTCGTCATAAACGCTAGTCCTATTGCGGCTACTTTAAACATAATCAAACTCCTCCCGATGTGTTGTTGAGCCCTTTAACTGACAATGAGAAATTGATGTCTTGGATTCGAGTGTAAAATTGGCGGCTAATACTGCCTTCTTTGTTAAACTCGATCTTCAGTTGAGTACATGCACCCACATTATGTCTAAGTTCTGATATCTCTGGGCTAGCTGGCGTTGACACTCTGTTGATACGGTAGCCATACACTTTATCCATACCGATGGGAATCCCACTGCATGATACTTTTGCGGTCATCCCAAAATTAGAAGCAAACCATCTAGCCGTTAGCTCACCTTTGCCCTGAAACACCAAACTTGACTCGGCTCCCACAACATCGATTAAAGCTTGATATCCCGTTGTCACTTCACGATTAGCCCAATTTGTTGTAATAGGCTGAAAATCTTCCATCGATAACGTAATTACATCTTGGTTTACGGTCACTACTTTTTGTTGTTCTAGTGCATATGCTTGGCTCATACATCCAATCATACCGACTAAAATACATAGTTTTTTCATAAATAATTTCCTTATACTTTCACTTATTTGAAAGACTTTAATACTTTCTAAATTCGTTAAACTCGGATCTTAATGACCTTTCCTCAATACCTCTGGCAACGAGGAAAAGACAAACTTTATTTATTAACAAATCAGTTAGTGCCACGCAATATGAATTATATAAAACAAGTTAAGCTAATTAACAAATAAAAAACAAAAGCACCACACATAACCATTTAAAAATAAATTTACATTTAAAGAAAAATTAAAAATAAATACAAATAATTTAAAAAATATAAAATCAGCACCTCGTACGTAGTAAGGTAACTACGACGAGGAACAGAAATTAATTTATTATATTTCTTCTGAAATAGTAACATTCAGATTAATATAACTCGGTGCTGACCCCGTAAATCTGAATTTAACATGCATGTTTTTACAGCTTCCACCGGTATTTTTACGAGTAGAGATCACATATTTACTACCTGAATCAGAACCAGAGAAACTTCCACACGATGCCGATAGCGACATTGATTTATTCGAGCGACCTACCAGATCATAAATTAAGTCTTGACTCAAATCCCCATCAACTGGGAATGACACTTCATACCCGACAAGTTGGCGATAAGTGCGAGGTGGTTCAAAATCACAAGGGTCGTAAATAACACGTGTTTCATAAATACCATTGAAGTTAGATTTATTTAATGTATAGCGAGCACCTCCTATATAAATAGGTGCTGATAACATCGAAGGCTTGGCAGCAGCTAGCATTTCCTCAAGTGGCACTGAATTTGGTCCTGGGCAACCTTCCTCACCGGGTCGACCTCTGTCACGATCATAACAACAGCGAGGTCCGAAGACGGTGTTATTAAACTCAGCTTGCTCTGAATTGTTTAATTCTACTTGCGCTGAATGGTCAATTTTCGATAGTGCTAAATCACTCTCTTGCTCATTTGCAGCAGATTGAAAAGAGATGGCCCCTACCGAAAGTACAGCCAATGTAATAAGATTTTTCATAAAGTAGTCCTTTTATTTTTTGTTATTTTAAATGTAATTATTAAAACAACGCTCTGTTGATTTTATTTTTAACTTTAGTAGCCAAAGTAAACAATCAAGTCAAAATTAAAATTATCAATATAAGCTTCTGTATCAGTAACTGAACTGTGAATTTTTTCAATTTTAACATTCAAGTTTTTACAAACACCATTTGTACGCAACCTATTATAAATAGAGAAACGTGCATTTCTAACGGCACCCGCCCTTTTAATAATAATGTCAGCATCACGACCAATATCGACGCTTGATGCATCACCTGAACAAACAGCTGACATTTCGGCAAACATTGGGGCTGCCCCAATACTGCCTTTGACTTCAGATTTAATATCAAAAACCAGCTCTGGATAACCAAAGAAAGGGTCTTCTAGATCCACATGCACTGGAATATTAGCTTCATAACCAATGACATGACCTCGCTCTATAATAGGATCAAAGTCACTTTCATTATATTGAAACTTCTCACCACTCACATATATAGGCACTACGGCATTAGCTGAAATAGATATAAACAAAAAAAGCATAGATAGATATTTCACTTTTAATTTTCCTTATTGAAAAGTTAATTACAGATATTAATTATATTAACTGCACCAAAATCAGGAGCGTAATATATAGTTTTAGTTGATTCCGATGGCGATATAGTTATATTGTCATCGGTAGTTACTTCGTATGTAGCTGTTGCTGGTAAAGAGATTTTTTTATTACCTTCAACAGTAAATAGAAATGATTTTTCAAACTGGGCTGTGAATTTGTCCATGGTAGGGAAAGTCTCTACCATTTTAAATTTAATGCTTACCTCTTGTGGCCCGGTATAGCCAGCACAACCCCAAATATAGGTATCTACAACCTGATTCACTGGCACAAATGACTCACCCACATTAACAATAAAGTCATTTTGACTTATATGAGTCGTTATGTGCTTAGCACTGACCAAGCGCTCATCGTATGTCTCTAGTGTTATTACTGCGCCATTTTCCACTTTTACTGGAAATTCATAAAACCCGTCGCTACCGGCTGTGTGTAACTCGTCATTTATCTTAAATACCGCATTTGGCACACCATTTAATCCAGTATCAACTACACGACCTTTTACTGTCCCTGACAGGAGATCATCCATTTGCTCTGTGACCGTAACAGTGACTGTACTACTGGTCTGCAACCCGCCTGCGTCTGATACGGTTAAATTAACACCGTAAAGCCCTGCTATATCAGGTGTGAAGTTCAATAGCCCAGTACGACTATCATCCATTACGGTGTTTGAACCTGCTGGTGCAACAAGCTTCCATTGATAAACCAGTGCTTCGCCCTCTGGGTCATAGCTAGCTGTTGCATCAAGGGTAACTTGATCTCCAAGACGTGCACTTTGGCTATCTCCACCGTGAATATTGATCACTGGAGCTCTATCTTGTGTTACTAAAACAGTTTGTGTCACTGTATCGGAGTATTGTGTACCATCATGGGTTTTGAGTGAAAATACATAGGTGCCCGTATGACTGGCTTGCAACATTGCTTTACCCACTACAGATGTATCAAGCACCTCATTAGCTGGCTGCGAAACAACCTGCCATTCATAGGTAAGGTCTGCACCTTCAGGATCTGAACTGCCCGTCCCATCCAAAACTATCTGAGAGCCGAGAGCGACTGTAGATATAGGAGCTATTTGCGCGATTGGTTTTTGATTTGCCTTGACATCAAACATTTGAGTATTAGACGTTGTAGAATGCAGTCCATCTGAAACTCGCACTGCAACTAAATATTCCCCTTCAACATCCGGAGTAAACTCTGTAACAGCTGACTGACTTGACACTATGTGCGCGGCACTACTTTGCGGTGCGCCTAATAACAACCACTCATAGCTGAGTTGCTCTCCTTCTGGGTCAAAGCAAGATACACAGGATAAAGACACGGTTTCAGATAGATTAACCACTTTATCCGAACCTAAAACGGCAATCGGTACCTGATTTTCTGATTGAACTATAAATTGATGCACCACCTCATCCTGAGCTCCATGCTGATCGGTAACCGCTAATTGCACATCGTAAACACCGTCGATATTCGAGGAGAAAGATGCTCTCTTTGCGGATGCTTTACTCACAACCGGTTGACTATTCTCTGGAGCCGATAACACAGACCAGCGATAGCTCAAACGATCTAGGCGGTCCGGATCATGGCTTTTAGAACCATCTAATCTAATAATCTCATTAGGTGCTAATGTTGATTTTTCAACATTAATTATTGCCATTGGCGGCGAGTTTACATCAATGGCATCACTGGTGATCACAACCGAATCCTGTGCCGTCAACCCAGCTTTATCCGTCACCGATAATTGCACTATAAATGTACCTACAGCATCCGCGACAAAATTAGTTTTAGTACTTTGGTTTCTAAAGATCCGTGCACTACTATCCGCTGGTTTATCAAGAATTTTCCAGTGATATTCCGATATTGTTCCATTACTTGCTTTGCTATTTGCCCCGCTTAGTGAAATCACCTGCCCTTTTTTAACAGTAAAGTCTCTGCCCGCATCAGCAACAAGTGCAGCTTGCTCTGGTACCAAAAACTCAAACTGAGCTGCAGTGCTATCTTCATGCCCATCATTCACATACAGTCGCAAAGAGTAATTACCTTGCTCCGCGACACTGACGGCTATTTCATTGCCGGTATTTTGTTCTAGGGGAATCACTTTCTGATCGATCACTCGCACTAAGCTCCAGTGATAAGTTAAGGCATCACCATCAGCATCGGAACTATCCGCGCCATTGAATTTCAATGGCGTTTGAATCGCTTTAATCGGAGTCATATCTACAATTTTCGCGACTGGCTTAATGTTACTTACAAGTACTGTGTTTCCGGTGTCACTGTGGCCTTCGCTGCTGCCACATGCTGACACAACAAAACAAAGGGGAACTAATATGCTTTCTGTCCATTTCATTTACTTCATCTCCTTAGTGGCTACTTATTGTAGGCCGCTTCTCTAATCGCTTGATTCAGCGCCATAGCTTGCTGTCCTAGTACTCTTGCTTGCGCCAACAAAATATCCTGTTGCTCCTTCAAGGCACTATCAGCACCACTATCAATATTTTTTGACAACGACACCTGTTTATTTCTTTCGCTCATATGTGCACTAAACACACTCACTTTTTGCCGCTGCTCTTTAATCGCATGTCGATATGTATTGACGTCTTCAGTCAACTCAGGGAAGTTTTCAATAATGAAGTCGTAATATTTGTCTTCTTCGCTGGTATCGATATCAATGGCGTTTTGTACTATATCCTGTACATTCGTCTCTTGTTCTACGCTGACTTGAGCACCTTTCTCTCTACTTTTAATACCAACAGGTTTAGCTATGCCTTTACTCGTAGCAAGTTCAATATCTTCTAAGGTCACTGCAGTTGTTGAAGTGGAAGTTGGTGCGTCATTGGTTAAAGCAATCTCTTTACTGGAAAGCCCCACATAACCAATAATAGATACGGCGATAACAGCACCAATTGCTTTGATTTTCATATCCAAATCCTAAAATTAAACATGATTAAAGGGGGCAGGACCCCCTTTAAAAACGCAAACTAATTACATTGCGTGTTATCAACACATACCTTAACTTGTACTAATGCACTGCCTTCTTGTACATTCCATATTTTCTTATCAAAACGTTTATAAATTTTTCCGTATTGACGAGAAACATGTGACGTTGTACCCGTTGCTTTAGTACCACCGAGTGCATTCAGTGCTTTAAGAACAATGTTGCTATAACGACAATAAGTATTTCGACTGTTACATATCTCAGTTAAACCAGCTTCTTTCTTAGGATCTTGGAGCTCTGGCTTTTCTAGCTCAATATCATAAGATTTAGCATAGATTGACAAGAACATTTGCCACATATCGCTGTACATCTCTCTTTCGATTTCTTCAGCGATACGCGCTGCTTCATCAGGGTCATTTGTTTGTGGTTTAAGATCCAACTTACATTCCATCCCCATATTGTCTCTTGCCGTCTCAACAGTGTTATCCCAGCTCGATGTTTTACGCTTAAACCAGCTCCAACCCGTAGATTTTCCTACACTTCTCCAGTAACTATTCATACGGTCAACATTAATAGAACACTCACCAGAAATTGGACCAGGATAGGCATAGTAGTTATACGACAACCCTAAATTAGCAACAAACACTGCGCGGTTTGGTTGTGGTTCCCAAAGTTTACGTGTGACTTTCCAAGAAACAGATACATTGTTCTCTGTACCTGAATAATTTTCTTCCACTGTCTGGCTGTAATCACCACAACGTGCATCACGAGTAACAAAGAAATCAATTCCGCCTGATGCAAATGACCCTTCATCCATTGCATCAAAGTGGATAGTGTCACCAATTTCTTCACGCTCAAACGGCATTTTCCAATCATTCAAGATATCTTTATTGATCAAAGTATCCGCTGGGTAACTCCAAACATTACGTGAAAATAAACTCTCTCCAGATGCCGTCACATTAGGGTTATTTCGTGTAACCCCTGAGTTCACCCGTACATTAAACAAGTTCAACTGTTTCGCCGAGAATTGGTGGTTGTTTGAATTTCTCAATGCGGTTGATAATAGGTCTCGTTCTTTATCCCAAATGTTATAACCCGCACTGGCTAATCCAACTAACGCCTTACCATGTTCTTTGACAACGTCAGTTTCTAATGCCCAAGCATTTTTAGAAATAACCGATTGCGAGTTAATGATTAAACTATGGAAATTCACATTACTTTCAGCCAATACCAGCTTTTCTTTGTATGCGTCGTATGCCCCTTTCGCTGTTAGATAGCTCGTTCTGATATTGCCAACTTGCGTTTGCAAATCACTAATCGTCGAGGCAACAGCCGCTTCAAGAGGCTGGTACTTATTGGTCACCTTTGTAATACATTCAAAGTACTTGGCGAAATCACCACCGCTACTCGTAAAGCATCCTTGACCTTCCGATATTCTTGCTCGCTCTAACCTGTCACGCTCAGCAAAGGCTGCACTTAATTCAATGTTTAGCTGATTCCACTGTGCTTTCAATGTATTGTATGTATCAATCAAACCTTGATTCGCTAGTGCTGCATCAGTAATCACCTTGCGCGCCTTCTTGATCTCATTAAGACCTTCAAAGTTGGCTCGTGGAATACCATAAGTCAGCTGATACCAGTTACTGACAAAATCACCTTTTAAATACGCTTGCTCTTGTAATACCGGTGTTGCCAGCTGACGGTAGGCTTGAGTTTTAGTATTTACATAGTTATCACAACCCGGGCCTGCTCCTCCTAATTCTGCGTATAAACCATTGATTTGTTTCACAGGTACCGGTGCAACATGCAGCGTTAAAGGGTTCTCACTGTCAGACATAATATTGCCAACACCTGCAGGCGTTGACATGCCAAGTGCATCAAGTGGATTACCTGTCGTTAAATCCGGTAAAGCATTTGCTGCTGTACTTTGCAGTAACGCAGCGACAACCGAAGTTGTTATTAATTTTCCGTACATCTTTCATTTCCTTTATTACGGTTTGGGTGAATAAATCCTTACTCTTTAAAATCAGTTACAAGCGGCTACGTAATCTGTTAACCGCATTTGAAAGCACAAGCGCGTCTCTGCCGATTGATTGACCAGATAACCAACGCGTTTGCTCCGACAAATAAGTATGCAAACTTCTAATTCCGGCTTCATTCCACGTTAAATTATTCTGCAATACTTGACGCAAACGCGAGAGTTCTATGGTGCAATGAGATGAAGAACTTCCGGCACGGCAGTTATTTGTAAAAACAGCCTTTGAACGCTCTAAATCGGCTTGGGCGGTTGTGATTTGATCGAGGAATATCGGATCTTCAATATCAAACGTTAAGTTGCTTAACAGATCTAACGTGTTATCGATTGAGCTGACTAATTGAACACTGTTAGTTGATGGTTGTGCGATACTAACTAGCGACTTTATTACGCCATTATGTGTCACTAAATGTGAGGCTAACTGGCCAAAATAGCTTGGCTCAGGATAAGTCAGTAACTGGTTAACATTGAGTTGGCAGCCTGGCTTTATTGCCTGAAAACCCACAACACCATCTAATCCATTGAAAACTAAGTCAGCATCATGATTTCCATGCACCATAGATAAGGTATTAATTTCATTAATGCGTGAACCGGCAATTCTATTGGTCTCGGATGCATCGGAGCCTGCACTCAACGTATAACGTACAGACAGAGGTCGTAAAGACTCACAGACAAAGTTGTAATTCAAAATAGTTTTAAAAGAACCATTCCTGACAAGTCCGTCACTCGAGTACGCTGTATTACGGTCGGCTGTCATGCTTTGTGAAGAGAACTGACAAGGAGGAACAAATCGTTCTCCTGTGCCCGTCATTCTTGACGCACACTGTGTGTCTGCATTAAATACTTCTATTGGAGCTGCTTGAGCTAAGGTAGCACCTGTCAAAGACAAAGTGGCTAACAATAACATTTTCATAATATATCCTTTATTAATACTTATAGTTGATCGAAATTAGCGGTTAAAACTTGACGACTGACGGTGCCTTGTCCATCAGTCACTTTTACAACGGCATTTATCGTGGCATTATTTGCAGAACAAGCATGGAAAGCACTTTGGCTAAAGGTAATTTGCAAATTATTTAGCTGAGAATTTGCAGTTACTCCTGAAGGTAAAAGCGACCCTGACATTGTGCCGGCATGGTATATGGAAGGAAAAATTTCAGACAGCGTTCTTGACATGTTCGGTGTCCAAAACATGCCATTGTATTCAAGGTACTCCAGCTCAATAACCTCTCGTGAATGAGTTAATGCTGATGCTTCAAACAAATCCCAATCAATTGTTACTAATCGGTCTTTATCAAACATTTCGACATTGCTAATCACTTGACTTCGAGCTGCGAGTTGATTCAAGCGAGCGATTATTGCCTCTAACTGAGTCAGTAACTCTGCCGTATACCCGTCACGAATCATGAGTGAAAGCAAACTTCTTGCTTCTGTGGCTAACGTAAAACCCTCATCCTGAATCGCTGCCATTTCAGGATTTATTTTTCTAAACTCCTGACACAATAAAATAGGTTGTGTACCAAAAGCGCTTAAACTGGTGACTCCCATATTATCTGTAACATCACTGCGCTCAGTTAACGCAGCCAATACCGCTTTACCAGTTTGGTTTTTCGACAAATAAGCTATGTCTATTGCTGTCGCTAAACGTTCTAAATTAGCCTGAGAACGTAGGGCCTTATAATCCACTAACTTACTACTCACAAAGCCGGCAAAATCTGGCTGCCTCAATAACCTAGGTTCGATCACCTGATAATTATCATTATAAATATTAGTTAATGCAGATGCTTCATTGTTAAGTGCTGTTAGCACTTGCTCAAACTTCAGCAAACGATAATCAAACTCAGGATAGAACGGCATCGCTTCAGGTGCTGTGATCTTCGTATAACAAATACCTGTGTCACATTTTTTCAATTCAATATTGATATGTGGTGTAAGTAATTGCGACTTTTCGAGCATTTTATCTTGCAGAGCAAGCGGCAAAACATTAATCAGCCTAGACAATGTTCTGACTCGTCTATTCAAATGACCCACACGACTACTGGAAATTTGTTCTGGTGTATAGCGCTTTAATAAATCCCAATAACGTAGTTTCACAGTTAATACAGAATCAATTTCTGCTTTTAATGATTGACGCTGAGCTGTATCAAAATAAGGGTACTTATCAATATTAAATTTAATATCTATGATTGCTCTATTTAACTGTTCTTCCAATAACAGACCTAACGAATAGCGTCTATACAACCCAGCAAAACGTAAAGGAGAGGCTAAAGAGTCTAGTTTAGTAAGAACATCCAACCTAAAGTTTACCCGTCGGAATTCATCACTTGCTGGACTAAAGCCAAAATATTTTGGTTTATTGACAAACTCACCATATAACTCATCAAACAACTCTTGCTGAAAAATATGAAGTTCTGAAATAAGTTCTGGGTAAGTCAATAAATCAGATACATGAAACCACGAATAATCATCACGACTTTGAAAGCCTTTACCTGTGGAATGTAATCCTGAAATCACATCACACGGTAAATCCAGTGATTTAAAACACTGTGGGCTATATTCCGGATCAGCTGCCGCACACACATCGGTACAATCTGACTCACTAAACTCCGAGTAACATTTTTGAGGAGAATAATTTACCAATTGAAAGCTTGCGCTACACATAGGTTCTTGTGCATAGGCAACCCCTAAATTGAGTAACCCTATCGTGAGAATTTTCAACTTTAATCGACTTTTACTTTGCTTTTTCAACACAAAATCCTTCTTCATATTCATAAAAATACAATTTGATATTAAGGGAAAAATACTTATATGCGTTTAAGTTAGGGGTCCATCCTAATTGACAAAAACGGGAAAGTAAACATGTTAAAAACAACACATTAACATTTTATTAACCATTCTTTTGTATACATACTATTGTATGCAATAAACAAAAACATCATGGAATTTGTAAGGAGAAGGGCTATTTCTTTCAAGGATCAATATCTATCATGGCTATATCTAGTGTAATAATTAATCGAAAGGGGGTTGTTTTTACTACTTATTTTATCAAGTCAAAACCCCCGCACCTTGGGAGTAACAAAACTATAGTAGTACTTACTCTAAGCCTGTATTCTTTAAAGAAACATGATTTAATTACTCGGAAAATAGAATTATTCTTCTTGAAATAATAATTAAAATATTAATTTTTTATCGATAAAATAAGATTAGAAACATTGATGTAGCATAAAAAAGGACTGTTTATCATACTTCCTTAAATAAAAAGTGGCATAACGCATGTTTTAAATTAAGAGATTTAAAGAGGTTAAATTTAATATATTTTATTGCTTATATGAAATTTAGGCTGCTCTTCAAAAACCCGAGCTAGATAAAATTAATGATGCACAATGAAGAAAACCAACATCAAAATTACGCTAATAACAAATCTAAACAGCTAATCATTAGTAATAAGGCATTGCGTCACAAACTAAAAAATCATACGATACGCTAAATAAAATCACACAATTAAACGGACCATTGCTGAATTTGAGATTGAATACAACGGCTTTGTAAAGGCTTAAAAGTGCTCCCTCTCATTAAAACCTATCTTTATCAGTAATATTGTAGCGACTGTAATGCAGGGAAAATAGATTATAAACTAGTTCCACTGATATATTCATTTAATCACACTTATGGCGACAAGGTTTATAGAAACACCTACGGTATTGATAGTAGCATTCGACTTATAGAAAATTACGGAAAATATACGAATGGCTCATAGTCGAAGATTCAAGTTCAAAGATGTTGCTGACAGCCAAAAAATAAGCGTCACTAAAACAAGATAAATTATTGCTCATATAAAGTACGAGAATATCAATTATTACATTTTTATTAAAAATATAATTCAATGAAGGTACCTCTATAAAAACAGGCATCTCGTAAATTCAAGGCTCTTACATAACTGATTTTTGTTACATAAATATTAAGAGTAACATGATACTTAGTTAGTAAATGGCACCAATAAGTAAAACCCTATTTATTAATAAGGTTTACCGTTCAACATCGCATTAAAATATGCCTTGATGCATAGCGTGTTAAGCTTAAACAAGCTACTTGTGAGGTGGTTAACTAGTTTAGCTATTTATTATATTGCGATGAATGGACTGATTTAAGCTGTTGTAGGAAACAATTATTGTCAGAAATTAACAGTCAATCACTGCTAACTTCCGAAATAGTATATTAATCTTTATAACCCCATGGGGCTTTTGGTGGCGTAATAGGCTTCGTTAAATCAAAATCAACTCTAAACTCTCGACCTTGACGCACTAAGCGGTAAGTGAACTGCTCATCATATATATACATTTGCCATGTATTGCCCATCGACTGGGGAATGCCTTGACGAGCAAATGACTCTTTTGAATACTGATCAGCAGGGAACGACTGTACATTTGCAAAGCCAGCGTCTATTGTGTGACCGCCATACATGGTTGCATCATCATCGGTACCATCTTGATGGCGGTGGTCATGCTTAAGGCTCAAACCGCTGCCCGTTTTAGTGATCAACCAAGTACGTGACGCATCACTGCCTACATGAAAAGGCACTTGCAATTCGCGCTCATTACAACGACGTACGTGCATTACTAACTTTTTACCTGCAAATGAATTTGGTCCAGTTGCATTGTCAACTGTGATTTTACCTTCATACGCTTTACCACAGTGCGCTGCAATATTATCAAAAAAAGCGTCATGGCTAGGGATAGAGACCAAAGGTGCTGGGCGAGCGATAGCGACACTGCCCATTAACGTCAGTGCTGTTGCAACCACAAATTTCATAGTAATGTTCCTAAAAATTAAAAACCAAAGGGTAACTAGCCCTTTGGTTGTTTGCAATTAAATGCGCTTAACCCACTGCTTGATATAGTGGACCGCTAAAGTCACATTATTGCCATGGTCGCTCAGATTCTAATTTGCTCTCAAAGGCACTAATCGCGTCATTGAGCTGTTCTGTTTCACCAATAAAGTCTAGCCCGCTTAATAGTCGGGCTTTTATATCAGCCCGAACATCAAAGTTAATCGCATCAAAATAAGGACTGCGTAACTGTTGCTGTACTAAGTCTACTTCAACTTGCATATCATCATGCTGTTCAGCGAGTGAGAATAAAGATTCTAATGTGTCAGCCGCGAGCGCGATACACAGCATTTGATTGTTGCCACAATTATTAAAGAAAATATCAGCAAAACTTTCGGCTAGTATAATACTGAAACCATATTGCTTAAGCGCCCATGGTGCATGCTCTCGAGATGAACCACAGCCAAAGTTATCACGGGTTAGTAAAATTGATGCACCTTTATAGCACGCTCGATTTAATACAAAGTCAGGATTAGACGCACCATCATCTAAATAGCGCCAATCATAAAAAAGGGCTTTATCAAAACCATCACGGCTCGTCGATGTCAGAAACTGTTTAGGAATAATCTGGTCGGTGTCCACATTATTTTTATCCAGCGGTGCTAATAGGCCTTGGTGATATGTACTCATGATGCCTCCCCTCTTATATCCGTGAAGTGACCGGCAATAGCCGCCGCTGCAGCCATCGCTGGACTAACTAAATGTGTCCGCCCACCGCGCCCTTGCCGCCCTTCGAAATTTCGATTTGATGTTGAGGCACACCGCTTACCGGCGCCAAGTTTGTCATCATTCATAGCTAAGCACATAGAGCAACCAGGCTCACGCCATTCAAAACCAGCCGCTTTAAAAATATCAGCTAGGCCTTCTTGCTCAGCTTGCTGTTTCACCAAACCCGACCCTGGCACAATCAACGCTTCAACACCGTGCGCAACTGTTTTACCTTCGACCACTGATGCCGCAGCACGCAAATCTTCAATACGGCTATTGGTACAAGAACCAATAAATACAGTATCCACTTTTGCATCTGTTAATTTTTGCCCAGCTTCAAGTCCCATGTACTGCAAAGCACTGCGGATCGCATCGGCTTTAATTAAATCGCTTTCTTGCTCTGGGTTCGGCACAACCTCATCAATACCAATCACCTGTTCAGGACTGGTGCCCCACGTCACTTGAGGCTGTATATCTTGCGCATTCAGCTCAACCACTCTGTCAAATTGCGCCCCTTCATCTGAATGAAGCGTGCGCCAGTATGAAACAGCCGCTTCAAACTCTTCCTCACTAGGTGCAAACGGGCGGCCTTTTAAATACGCATATGTGATGTCGTCTGGCGCAATCAAACCGGCTTTGGCACCCATTTCAATGCTCATATTGCACAGCGTCATTCTCGCTTCCATCGATAGTGCTTCAATACCAGCACCACAGAATTCAGCCACATAACCAGTACCACCAGCAGTACCAAGTACGCCAATCACTGCCATGATCAAATCTTTTGCTGTCACTGTTGGGCGAAGCACACCATTAATTTGTATTTTTAACGATTTGGCTTTTTTTTGCTGTAAAGTTTGTGTTGCTAATACATGTTCGACTTCAGAAGTACCAATACCATGTGCCAATGCACCAAAAGCACCATGGGTAGAGGTATGGCTGTCACCGCATACAATCGTCGTGCCAGGCAGAGTGATCCCTTGCTCCGGCCCCATAACATGAACAATTCCTTGGTTTATTGAATTTAAGTCATACAACACAATGCCAAATTCTTTACAGTTTTCAGCTAATGCCATCAACTGGTTTTTTGATACCTCACTGGCCGCATCTAAAGACCGGCTTTTAGTAGAGACATTATGATCCATTGTCGCAAAGGTTTTTTCAGGGCAACGTACTGGACGATTTTTTTCACGCAAGCCTGAAAATGCTTGAGGTGACGTCACTTCATGAACTAAATGTCTGTCTATATAGAGTAAGTCGGTTTGTTCATTGATCTGTGCAACCACATGTGATTGCCAAATTTTGTCATATAAGGTTTGAGCCACGTGCTACATCCTCAAATAGAGCGGTAACCTGACGGAAGTCACCGCATTCGTTGCAATTAAATTCGCGATACTATGGCTTGTGCCACATCTTGTGTGGTGTAACCACCTTCTGGGTATATATCTGGTGTACCGACACCTGCTGCAACCGCCTCAGCGACAGCCTTTTCTATGGCGCGTGCAGCTTCATCTTGACCCAGCGAATAACGTAACATTAGGGCTGCACTTAGAATTTGTGCTATTGGGTTAGCAATGCCTTTACCGGCAATATCAGGCGCAGAGCCGCCAGCAGGTTCATATAAGCCAAAACCTGATTGATTCAAACTCGCCGAAGGAAGTAATCCCATGGAGCCGGTGATCATGGCACACTCATCAGATAAAATATCGCCAAACAAGTTATCGCATAACAACACGTCAAACTGACTTGGTTGCTTTACGAGCTGCATTGCAGCATTATCAACATAGATGTAATCCAACTGAACTTCAGGGTAATCTTGACTCACCTCTGTGACCACTTCACGCCAAAGTACACTGGATGCCAATACATTAGCCTTATCAACCGACGTGACATGATTATTACGTAGTTTAGCTGCTTCAAACGCAAAGCGAGCAATTCGCTCTATTTCTTTTCGAGAATAACGCTGGGTATCAAAAGCTGCTTCTTGATCACCTTCCCCGTCACGACCTTTTTCACCAAAATAAATCCCGCCCGTTAACTCTCGTACACACAAAATATCGAAGCCTTGCTCGCTAATATCTGCACGTAATGGAGAAGCACCACTTAATGCAGGTAATAATTGTGCAGGACGTAAATTACAAAATAATCCGAAATGTTTACGTAGCGGTAATAAAGAAGCACGTTCAGGTTGCTCACTCGGTGGTAAGTGTTCCCACTTTGGGCCACCAACTGAACCAAATAGAATAGCATCCGCAGCTTCACACGCTTCCAATGTTGTCTCGGGTAATGCTTTACCAAACTCATCAATGGCTGCACCACCAATCGCGTGGGTTTGACGATTTAACTTGAACTCAAATTTTTCACTCACAGCATCTAGCACTCTATCTGCTGCTGCCATAACTTCTGGGCCAATGCCATCTCCGGCTAATACGGCAACTTGGTAACTTGCTTGGCTCATCCTGCTTTCCTTTGTTGTTTCAAATCAGAGACTTTTTGCGCTCTGTTAATAAGATTATAAACACGGACCATAGCCCGTACCGATGCTTCAACAACATCAGCAGCAAGACCTGCACCGTGATATTGCCGTCCGTTGTACTTTGCAATGATATCGACTTGGCCAAGCGAGCTTGCACCTTGCCCCGTCGCGTCTAAGTTGTATTCTATGACTTCAACAGACATACCGATAATTCGCTCAATGGCTAGAAAGGACGCTTCTACCGGACCATTACCCGTTGCGGCTTCTTGTTTAGATTGACCTGCGACTGTCATACCAATAGTAGAACTGGCAACCGACTGGGAATTCGAGGTTGAATTGACAAATTCAAGCTTAAATTGATCATCATCATCACCCATTTGGTTAAAGTGGATCATGGCCTCAAGATCATAGTCATACACGGTACCCTTTTGGTCTGCCAATGCTAAAAAGCTAGTATATAGACTGTCCATATCGTAATCCGACTTTTGATAACCCAATTCAGATAAGCGATGCTCTATGACATGGCGACCCGAACGAGAAGTCATATTGAGTTGATTGTTTGGTACACCAACACTTTCTGGTGACATGATCTCATAGGTATTCTGCGCCTTTAAAACGCCGTCTTGGTGGATCCCAGAGCTATGAGCGAACGCATTTTCACCCACAATTGCTTTATTTGGCTGCACTGACATATTACAAATTTTTGCGACCTGTCGGGATGCTCGGTAAATTTCTTCACTGCGAATAGCAGTATGCACTTTTAAGTAGTCTTGACGCATCTTCATGATCATGGCCACTTCTTCTAATGAACAATTACCTGCGCGCTCTCCAATACCATTAATGGTACATTCGATTTGTCTCGCACCCGCTTGCACCGCGGCAACAGAATTGGCCACCGCCAAACCTAAATCATTGTGGCAATGCACACTTAAGCGTGCCTTATCTATATTCGGCACGTTATTCATTAAATGACGGATCATGGCTGAATATTCATCAGGTGTAACGTACCCTACAGTATCTGGCAAATTAATGGTCGATGCACCGGCATTAATCGCAGACTCGACAATACGACATAAATCTGCATGTGGGGTGCGCCCAGCATCTTCACATGAGAACTCAACGTCATCAGTATAATTACGTGCTAATTTAATTGATTTAACAGCCATAGCTGTCGCATCATCCAAGCTCATACGTAGCTTGTGCTCTAGGTGCAAGGGGCTGGTTGCAATAAATGTATGGATACGACCACGTTCTGCAGGTCGCAGAGCTTCGCCACATGCTTCAATGTCTTTGCTTACCGCGCGTGCCAAACCACAAATGATTGGATTACGTACTTCAGTCGCAATACGCTGTACTGCTCTGAAGTCAGCGGGGCTAGATACAGGAAATCCAACTTCCATAACATCAACATTGAGGCGGCTTATCACATGCGCAAGTTGCAATTTATCATCTTCTGTTAAACTGGCTTTTAATGCTTGCTCGCCATCACGCAATGTCGTATCAAAAATCCAAACTTTATCCTGCATACCCTATTCCTCGGCCCAAAAAATAAAAAACCCCGCAATGTGCGGGGTTGAAAGTAGTTGCTCAGTTACGCGCACTACGCCCCGCTCTTACATTTAATGAGTAAGAGGTTAAGCAGTAATGACAAGCGCGTTGTTTTTTTCATTGAGCAAAGTTGTCCTGTTGATGGATTAATTATGTTTTATCATGCATTCAAAACCAAGATCAAGCATATTTTTTTCAAAAATAAATCTAATATTCTTTTTTTAAGAAAAATAAAACCAATAAAAAAACAAATAAAGACTATATTAACCACTTCGTGTATCTAAAAAGAATAAATCCTAATCTTTATTTTTGATCTGTAGTAGATTTATAAAGCAATTAAATATCTATAAAAAGCAACATGCCGTTGTCAGCTCTGCTCATTAACTCTACTCGCTTCATTTGTGAATAAATTAGCTACACTCCCCAAGCCATGGCCTCTGCTGACATGTTTCTCGCAGTGCGCTTAATTCAGATAAATTCTGAGTTGCCATATCATATTCAATTTGCGCATCATCATACTCATTCTCAGTCGCTATAGTAAGAAATGCTTCAGCACGTGTATGTCGTCGGACAGCATCGCCAAAACGCGCTTCAACTGAGCGCCATATGTGATCATATTGGTGGTCAACTCGTACCTGCGCAGCATCCATCAGATCATAGTGACCAGAGTCTTGATAAGAACGCGTCGCCACACTACGAGGTGCTTTCTTTAACTTATTTAAATCACTCGTAAATCCAGTATCCCCAAATACATAATCGGATAAACGCTGTAACGTATTCAAACAAGGCGTGATATCACTTCCTCTGCAATGCTGTGTATTGCTATTTAATAATTGTGTCAAACCTGCGGGGAGTGAAGCATTTGAATTTGCATCAATACTTAACACTGCATTTGCTGCATATTTTTCAATTAACTTCACTTTAGTGATGGTTTTCTTGAAAAATAATAGACGTATTTTAATTTTCGTGACGAAACGCTTAAAATCAGCTTCAGAGCGAAAGTGTAAACGTGTATTAATAAATATATCTCGGCCATAATTAAGTTGATAAATAAATGCACCCCCACATGCTTTTTTATCATAATCCGCCACCAGCGAGCGGTTTTCTAATGTGCTATACCCTTCATCAAGCTTAAGGTGTAGTTGAGAGGTTAAACTCAAATTATCGGTTGAATTTCGGTGATTAATCGATGTTGAAACGCTACCTGCAACAATAAATAAGTTTACCCCTGCATGGATCTCACCGAACGTTCTGCGACTTATTGCTACTGAGTTCTGATGCTGTAAGTAGTCAAGCTCGCCAGACATCGCACTATGAAATTTTAGATCCCCCGTAACACAACTGTCCTGCTCTTGGTGTAACTCTTGGTCAAACCCTTTCCCTAAATCAGATTGGCTATATCGTTCACTATAATAACGCTGGGCTACAACACCGCACGAAAAGCACAATATTAAAAAGCTAAATAATAGTCTCATGCTCAGTCCTTGTTAGAGCCAAAGTCTCTGACTTTAGCTCTATCATTACTTTAGTCTGTGCCAAATACCGTACCGTAAGTACTCAATGCACCCTCACATAATCGCCAATTTAATATACCTACTGCAGGTGTCTTAGCATTTATGAACGTTGGCGCCCAGCGCATATTGCGATATTTAACACTCTCATTTTCACTGATCACCCCCGCACGAACGGCTTCCTGTCGAGCTAATTCACACTGTTTCCAATCCAAACGATCTGATGAAGGTAGCTGTAGTTGCGTAACATCGTAACTTGCAGGACAGGTTTTACCACGACGCGTACAATCATCTTTCATTTTTTGCACTTCAACCTCACAGGATGTACCAAACGGATTATCTCGGCAAAACTGTGCGGCATTGAATAAAAACCATGCATTGTCATATGCCAATTTTTGGATTTGTTCCACTGCGTTACTTTGCGAATCCGGTAAATAGGCGTAATAACTGGTTAAAAGACTCGTAGCACGCTGCTCATCTAGCACGGCTTGCTTAAAATCATCTTCCAACTCACTGATCATCCATTTCGTTGCATTACGTACTTTTTGATAATCAGCAACTAATGGTCGAATAGCTAATGACGCACTGTCGTAACGCGTAGTGTAATAACGCACAACATTGTAATCACTCAATGAGTTAAGCTGTGTTCTAAAGCCATCTTTTGAATACTTCACGGCTTCATAAAACATATCAAAACACGGCTTAGGGTTATCCAAGGAGCACGTAATAATATTATTAGGGATAATACTCAGTAACTGTTTCGGATCGCCGCCATGTTGAATGGCTCTCACGGTGATTTTTACTGATGACTTTGTATCATCTTGCAAATATTTAAGCTGTCCGCCTACGTTAAATACGCCGCCATATAAATCAACATCAAGGTAACCACCAATTTCAGATTTATCGCGATTACTGCCATAATCTATTTTTAAGTTGACCATAATATTAGCGCCATACTCTATTGCACTCACAAACTCGTCACCTGCTAACTGTTGAATGCGCGCTTGGTGCTTATTCGCTATTTCACTCCCTGCAGGCGTAAGCGTATACCCAACATTACTATCCTCAGGTAAAAACAGTCGTTTTTTAGGCGTACTCGTTGCGCTAAATGTATATGAACTAGAATATGTGCTCGATGCCATTTCTTTCGCTAACGACGCACCGGCCGAAACTCGCACGACGGGAAAATTAACATCAATATCAACACTGCCATTCAAGGTACTGAGCAAATCATCATAGCTCATGTCAATTCCGGTTTTGAATTTAACTTCTGTATTTCCAAACGTTTCGTCCACACGTCCAGATATTGGTTGTACATTCAAAAAACGCTTGGTCTGGCTATCATAGGCTGTGCCGATTGACACATGATCATTGATTAACCCCGATATAGTTGAGCCTGCATTTGACTGCTGACTTGCTAGTGATGACTCTTTTGCTAATGCATACTGGCTAGTCAATCCTACCACCAGCATTGTAAAATATATTGATTTCATGGTTGCTCCTTAACGAATTGTCACTAGGTAATCTTCAACTTCACCATAATGGATACGGTTACACGCATTGTCAGAACCACCTCCAGAGTCAGTGGCTACACGCATTAACGTCACTCCTTCTGGCTGCTCAGTCGGGACACTGATTGCAAATTTAAACACTCCGTCTGACGCCGATTTATACACCATTTCTGAGTCTGAAAATTGACCGTCTTGATCCCAATCAACCCACACTCTTGCCGCAACATAAGAAGGATATTGCGGCTCTTTATTACCCGGTGTTATCGTCATAGAAGCCTCTCTTCCGGCTGATAACGTAATCACCTTACCTGACACAGCTGTGTAACTGTGGCGTGCCGAGTCATGACTAAAGTCATCAAGCGTTACCTTATCAATCCATTCCCATTCACTATCAAACGCAACATTGTCACAATATGCATTTTTTAAAACGGTCGTCTTTAAAGCAACTGGTACATATTCAGGTGGCATCGTGCTGCATGCATCTGCTGCATTCGCCCCAGCATGCCAGTTATATGGATTAGTAAAATCTGAATTAGCAAAAGTGAGGTATTGCGCATGCCCTTGAGCAAGACGTTCCGGAGATAACCATAACGCCCTTAATTGCGCAAGCTTCTGTTCTTTGCTGATGATATCGGTTGTATCAAACGCACGTTCCCACACCTCAACAAGTAAACCGTCATAGCATTTCTCTAACCAAGCGAATCGACCTTGCGCCTGTTGAACCGTTAGTAGATCTCCTAATTCATTATAATTTGCGCTTGTTTCTGATTCTGTGTTCGCTTGAACCGTTGCTGCAATGCACATCAATGATGATGCGGCTATAAGTTGTCTTATCATGATCATATCCTTATTTTAAAACCTGACTAAAGCTGCTGTAATCTCGGTAATAACTCAGGTTTTCGGCCTCGTAATCCAAACAATAACTCCCTTCAGGGTTTTGCTCACAATAATCCACCATATCTGCAAATAAGTTGGCATTACTGCGGCTTGAAGTCTCAATTTCGTGCAGTTGATTTAGCTCCAAAGTGGAAAATTGAGAAGCATAATAGCGTTGTAAGTTTTTGGCTCTACGATAAGTTAACCGTTCTGTTATCCAGCGATTTGTTAACTCTTTTACAACCAGCTTGGTTAAGTAATTTACGGCTACATAACCTTGAGCAGGTACCAGTTGCTGTAACATTGGGCCTGAGTCTTGATAATTCGCAACATATGTATCGGTAATATTGTAATCATCCAATGAATTAAATTGATTGATATAATCGGTTTTCAAATAATTCACTGCAGACTCAAATAATGCAAAACATGGCTCTGGATTTAGTAATGTACACCGCATAATGCCATTAGGAATAATCGTCAATAATCGATTCGGATCACCGCCACTTTGATAACCACTTACGGAGATTTTAATAGATTGCCGCTTACTATCATCGAGCTTTTGAAGCTCACCATTGACTTTCACTTTGCCAATCCAATCAACACTTAAGTAGCCACCGATAGACCGTTTATCTTCTTCATTCCGGTAATCAATTTTCATGTTAATAACGACGTTAGACCCATATGCAAAACCGTGAACGAAGCCATCACCTAAGTTGCTTGCTTTATTACCTGGCTCAGCAATAGCTAAGTCTTGCGCGGCCAATGTAGGCTGGTAACCCATTGTTGATGCAGGCATTAACATACGTGATTTGGGCTTAACGGATGAATACACCGTGTAAGTCCCCGTATACTTATCCGCGCTAATATCTTTGGCATAATTGGCGCCAGCATCAATGCGAACGGCCGGAAACTTGAAGCCTGCGTCCACCTTCCCATCAATAAGTTTAAGCGCTTGCTCGTAGCCCAAATCGACGCCCACTCTAAAATCAATTTTTGAATTACCTAAATCTTCGACTTCCGCTCCTGTTACTGACTGTAACCCTAGAAAAACTTGACCCTTACTTTTATAGGCCGTACCTAGTGGAACTGAATCAATATTATCGCTACTGTTTGATAATATCTTAGGCTTAGCCCCTTCTTCAAAAGAGGGCGTTATACTTGCGGCAAAACTCGCCGTACTGAACAAAGCCAGCAATACTGGGGTATAAACAAAATTTCTCATAATGTCTCTCCGTGTGTTCGGCCCCAAAAATCATCAGAGCCATTCCTTGATTAGCGTAAGCTATTCAAATAATCTTTATGCCAAGTTTCTGGTATGCGATTCAGTACATCTTGTTCTGTTTCAATCACATTTTTGAATTCGTTGTTACTTTGCATTGCTAAATCGCCCACCTGAATCCCATTTGCAAACATGCTAAAAGTTTCTCCCTCCAGCTCGACAGGATCTTTCTTGGTTCGCTTCAAACGCAGGTTATAAACATTGCCATCAAACTTTACCTGCTCAATTTTGCTAATAAATTGCATTGCCCCTTGAGTATGAATATGCTCACCTAGCTGCAAATCTTTTGCCCATACCGACTCTCCTGATTGCGTAATGACAGGGTGAGACTCAGTTAACAGCAGTGTTTTTCCATCTTTGGTTGTTAGCTGGATCATGGGAATAGCCTCAACGCCAATTGAAATATCAGCAATTTCAAGATTCAACTTTTGAGTCGGGTGATATTGACTTGCCCCTAGAACGGTATCGCCAACACTTAATGTTTCTATCGGTAATTGACTGCCATCTGGTAATGTAATAAGGCTACCTTCGGCCAAGCAGCTATAAACGATTTGCATTTGTGGGTGGTCAGTATTTTCCCAAGACCCCGCTAACCCAGCGGATCCAATAACAATTGTTTCAGCGCGTGGCGTTTGGTTAGGTCGAGGCGCATTATCTACCGCTATATTCATCACCCAATTCGCATCTTGATAACGGCCATAAAGTGATGCATCACCAAAAACCCCTTGGTTTCGAGGGATATTCCAAGATAACTTGGTCGTGGTGCGTCGCCCAACGGTGATGTACTCAACATTGAGGTTATCAGCAAAGAAATTCTGTATATCGCTATATTGATCCCCTGAAATAGTCGTTGCCCCACCTCCCTCTTTCGTTTGAATAAAAATATTAGTACCAAAGTCAAGTACAGCTGGCTTTTCAACTTGTCCGCCCGGCACCAACTTGGTTGTGCCATCTGGGTTTTCTATTACGTCTAACACACTCCAATCAGAGCGATAAATACGTGACACTTTGCCAAGCATGGTGTATTCACCCACAAATGGGATCTTTAACTTAAGCTGATCATTGGGTGTATTAGTTGGGTAAATATTCTCATAATCACAATCGCCGTAATTTCGATTAAGACACACGATAATTTTTTGATCTGGCGTTGTCGGGCCTGCAGCTGAGCGAACATCCCTCGGGTGAGACACATTCGCACCATATGCACCATTCGATGCTCTCAATATATCCATATCGAAGTTTTGCTGTTCAAGTTCAGCTGCTGAACTAACCAACATATCTGGTGCTACGTAACCCAACAGCGCTAATATGGTGTCTTTTGAATATTCTACTTTAGAGTTGCGGTCTTCAACGACTTCTTTACCACTGGCATCCGTATAGATTACAGTCACCCAGGCATCGGCATAAACACGTTCAACCGTTTTCAGTTTTTGTAAGGCATCAGCAACTTTCACTGAAGAGTAAATTGATTTTCGTTTTTTTTCTGGCCCATCCCCAAAATACTCAGCATAGCGCGGCAACGTAATTGAACTGCCCTTTTCATCCACTAATGTAATATCAATAAAAGTATAATCAGTGGTTTTATTCTCACTATTTAACGCAGAGATCACTAAATGCTCTTCATCTGTTCCTGGAGGCGTGAGAACTTCAACTCCCATATGCTTGAAAAATGAACATAAGCTGACACGATGTGCATCACATTCCTCAGCCGTACTTTCAAGACCCTGTGCACCGAAAAACGAAGAAGATGTATACCCTGATTCAAGCTGTTTGTTTATTAAAGAAAATAAGTGTGGGCGGTTGTGTTTATTCAACCCATATTTATTTAATCGATCTTTTAAAGCCTGATTGTTTTCTTTTGTTTTAAGGTTTGTACGTGCAAAACCATGTTCAACATTAAAATACGGCGCAGCGGCAGTCATGGCGATATCTGACTGCGAAGCGTGCGCAGAAATTGAAGCCCCACCTAACGCCAATGCAATAGATAAACTTAAGATTTTCATCTGTTTTCCTTATTATTTTATAACAAAACACATTGAATTTTGAGCTCACGCTCAGGGCCCTTACATCTATCTATGTAAGGACCTTACGGCTATATATGACGGGATAAAATGGTGGCGTTAACGACCTTTCACTGTAATTTCCATATCTTCAACCTCACCATAGTTGAAGTTACTACAGCCATCGTGACCAAATTCAGTCAAAGGATGCTCTTCAAGTCGGACTCGAAGTGTGAAGTTCTTTTTTTGCCACCAATACATGCTGGGTAAAAATATGGCTTGGCTAGCTTTTATTCGACATTGGCCGTTATTGCAGTCTTTGGTGTAGTTACCACTCATATCGAAACTATTAGATTCATCAGAACGAAATACTTTATCTTTGTCTTGGTCAACCCAAACAGTAAGACGTACATCACGATTGTCGCGGCTTAACAGCCTATCGATCGTTGCTTCATTTAATACATTAGATTTGATATCTACATTTAATTCTGCACGGCGTAAAAACTCGAGGTTAGTTGCATGCTTTTTATAACCAGTATTATTTGTACCTGACGCATTTGCGATGAGATTACGGTTGTGAATAGATGTCCATACATGCATTTCATCAATATATAACGCTTGCGCATTGTTTGACGTAGTGATTCTGCTTTTACACTCTGATGGGGCAGTCAGTATTATATCCTGAGTCACTTCATCTGTTTGCCCACTGCCATCTTGGTAAGTAACTCGCAGTGACACTCGATAAGTTCCATTTGTTAACGGATAACTCACCGTTTCAGGCTGCTCATTATGGCTCGTTTGGTTATCATGCCCGAATTGCCAATAGTAACTCGGTTGACGAACCTTATTTACTTGAGAAGTATTGATAAACTTAATCTGGTTATTCGCCAACAACTGGTAGCTAAAACTTGCTTGTATCGGAAGTTCAGGCACATCAACGTCCGTTTTCACATCAATTACTTGAGATGCTTTTGCATATCCACACGTATCATAGAATGTATATTTCCCCCCAAATGATAATCGCATCAAGCCAATACCAGCGGTTGTTTGATCTTTTAGTTTAAAACGCACTTGTCCATTATTAATCACTTGATTCTCTATGATTAGTTCATTCGATGAAAACAAACCATCACGGTTATTATCAAATAATACCGACACGAGTTTACCATTGAGCGTATTGTCAAATTGCAATTGCTGTTCACTATGCTTATTCATAAGTAGAGTAGGCGTCAGGACACTTTGGTAAGGTTGATGCGCTAAGGGCACGCTCTGCGCGTTGATAGATAGTGAAGACAACGGAGAGTTTCCTTGTGCAAGCGTTGGTGCACATGCGGCTTTCACAGCTCGACTAAAATAATGCCTAAAGCCCACCAACTTTGTACTGTCTGTTTTTGTGACTGTGAGCTTAAACCGAATAAGTTCATCAATATCTAAAACGCGCGAGCGTTGTAAGAATGGGTGAATAGCTGAATTGTTACTTTTTTGCCAACGTTCATTAGTGCCATCACCCCACTCAACCTCGATCTCTTTTATATCAGTGGCAGCAATACTATTTAAAGTATAACTAACTGTGTCGTAATGCATTGCACTATCAAATTCTAATGAAGAAAGTTGTGTGTTATTCGCAACAATTCCTACCGAGTGCAAAGTGTTATCTATTTGTGCTGTTACTTCACTCTCTGTGCCTATGTGACTAAAAAACCGCGCTTGGTCAATCAAACACATACCAGCATCTTGCACCGATGCGCCGGTAAAAAAACAATTTACGTTGGCTCGAAGAAATAACTTAAATCCATCTTGAATACTCCAACCTTGCGTTTTTACCAATTCATAAAAGGCTTTTCTAAAAACACCCGCTGTACTATATATCGACTGACTCGGTTCGTATGACTTAAAGTGGTCAATGCTCTTGCCATCCCAAGAAGGCATCTCAAAATACCGAGCTCCCGTGTCTTCATATAAGACATCCCAGCCGTACCACCATTTTCGATTACCATCATGACTTGTAACCTGATCCACTGATTTGTTTTTAAATGCAGTTGATTGGCGGTATGAGCCCCGAACATATTGTGAAAAATAATCAAATACTGCGACGCTTGCAATGTCTGAAAACGCTTCATTCAATGCACCATCTTGACCGCTGGCATTTAACTGGCTATTCCAAAACGTTACCGCATGACTGACCTCATGAGCCACTATATCTAAGGTTGTATGGTAGTAATGTGTTCCCCCATAATTCCCTGTGCCGTAATTCACATGGGTATCGTCCCAATTGGCTTGCGAGTTACCATACGTGTTGTTGCCTACATTCTGTAATAATTGCTTTAAGCAAAAACCCGTTGCCTCACAGGTAGATCCTTGATCAGGGAACATCTCTGTTAAAAGTTGGTGGTAATACTGCATCACTAGGCCAGCATTGAAGTGAGCATCATTTAAGCCTGAGTAGCTGTAGTAATCATAATACTGATTGTCTATTGTTTCCTTATCAAAATTCTCGTTTGAGTTACTACATTGATAACTGGCTGCTTTTGTTTTGTCAGCGATATAATCGATGGTCTTTACGTAAGGGTTTTCTAGCGCACAATTTCCCTGCTCTTTAGTGACAATGAACGGGTACCCTGAGAATGCACTAAAAAGACTTACATTATTATCTGTAAACAATACCTCAGCAGCTGCGACATCGGTTGCTTGAAACTTGTAAGATAAGCAATTGTTCATACTCATTGGAGCTGGAGAATAACAAACCGCCCCTAATTTCTCATTACCGCCAATTCCTCCTCCAGCAATCAACTCTGCTTGAGGATTTAACCCATCAATATCATTGTCTTTTCGGATCACTTTTAGAGTTTCTGCGTTTATAATGAAGTTTACTCGCCGCTCAGGTGTGTGCACTCGTGCAACAAAAACGGCTTGGAGTTCGTTCTCATCCAACATGAACGCCTTGCTAAATGACAGTTCATTTGTGAACGGGATCCCATCCGCAATAAACTGCTTTGTTAAAGTATGCTTAATTTGAGTTTCGGTTAAACGAAATATATCCGGTATAGAGGTAGCGAATTCTTCTTCAGCAATAATAGCACTACCTAGACCTTGTTCGATATCGCCTAGTTTATCGACTAATAGAACAAAGCGACTGTTTAAAACGGGAATATTGCCAACATATACTTGATAGTGCTGATAACGATTATTGGCACCAACGGTCTTCATCGCTCGATAATTAATGGTGAGCTCTGACAGATTTTTCTCTGCTTTTAAAGCCATATTGGACTGAACAATTTTTTTCTGTACTTGTGCCCAAATATGACTTTGGTTCATTAAATTCTGCTGCTCTATTGCATGACTACCAAATGCAATACTCATCAAGCCACTAATAGCGGATATCGAAAGCGTATTCATCCTAACTCCTTTACACAGATGTGATAAATAAAGAAATACACACAGCAAACAATTGTGAATATTTTATTTAGAGTAATGGATCGAATTTAACATTAAAATAACAATAAAGTATGGAAGTAGCACAAATAACCAGCAAGAACTTGATCTAACTGGCTATTTAAAAAACAAAAAATTAACATTTTCGGGTTTATGAACGAGAATTTTGACGATTAGAATATAAATACCAAAAAAGTATTAAAAGAGTTTTTACTTCAACTATTTTCCTGAAGAGTGACTAGTGGCCACCATAATGTGCAGCGCCTCGAGCAATGTAGCGGAGCTGCCAAATCAAACGTTCTGTTAATTCACTAAGTTGTTGACTATCTTGATCTAGTGCATCAGCTCCCGCATTAAAAACTAAAATAACCATTGCTTCTGCTTGCATGTACGCATGGTTTTTATTGCATGGCGTTTCAGATTCTAGGTAGTGTGCAAGCTCTAACGTAAAATGCTTAATTTCTCTTGCAACTGCAGCTCGAAACGCCTTAGACGTGCCTGAGCGTTCTCTGAGCAATAATCTAAACTGGTTACTTGATGTATCAATAAATTCCATAAAGGTTTGCACTGAGGTATTTATGACACTGCCACCGTTTGCTATTCGTCGCCTAGCTTGACGCATCAACTGGCGCAATGTAAGACCAGCTTCATCCACCATGGTTAACCCTAGTTCATTCATATCCTTAAAATGGCGATAAAAAGAAGTGGGGGCAATACCTGCTTCACGTGCGACTTCACGTAAACTAATATTTGAAAAACTGTGTTCCGCACTTAACTGGTTAAAAGCGGCTTCTATCAGCGCTTGTCGAGTTTTTTGTTTTTGCTGCGCACGTACACCTGACATTTTTCATTCCATATATAATTAGTTCAAACATTGTAGAGTCTAATACTTGACGGCAGCAGAATGAAATACTATTTTAGCGTACAAGTGTACGCTGAGATTTAAATAATGAAAAAACCGCCGATTATTTGGACAAATGTGCTGTTCTTTAGCATCACCTTTTTGGCTGCCATCACATTGGTACCCTGGTATGGCTATGAATATGGCTATACCGCAACACATTGGGCTGTATTCACAGCTTGTATGTTCTATGCTGGACTATCTATTACTGCTGGGTACCATCGCTTATGGGCTCATAAGGCTTATGATGCACACCCCGTGATACAATGGATATTCGCAATAGGCGGAGCTTTTGCATTGCAAAACAGTGCCTTGCATTGGAGTAGTGATCATCGAGTCCACCATGGTCAAGTCGATGACCCAATCAAAGATCCCTATGCAGCAACCAATGGGTTTTGGTATAGCCATATAGGGTGGATGCTTCGTGATCATCAAGGTGAGAGTTATGGAAATTACAGTAATGCCCGTGATTTACAACGTAACAAAATCGTGATGTTCCAGCATCGCCATTATTTAAAGCTCGTACTCGCAACTAACCTAGGTATTCCATTGTTACTGGGTGTGCTTGTGGGTGATATTATTGCAATGCTACTATTGGCGGGAGTATTAAGGTTGGTGCTGAGTCAACACTTTACCTTCTTCATCAATTCACTGGCGCATATCTGGGGCTCTCGACCCTATACTGAGAAAAATACCGCGCGTGATAATGGGTTTTTAGCGTTATTCACCTATGGAGAGGGTTATCATAACTTTCATCATATTTTTGCAAGTGATTATCGCAATGGCATTCGCTGGTATCATTACGATCCAACGAAATGGATGATCCGTACAATGGCTGCTTTGGGGCTAGCCTATAAACTTAAACGGACCCCTGTAGAGCGAATTGAAAAAGCCAAAGCGGAAACGTTACTACTTAAAACAAAAGTACGCTTAGCAAAATTGCCTTTGGCGCAAGATAAGCTTACATTGTTACAACAAGAGTATGACTTGCTTCTAAAAAAACTGCAGACATTTTGTGTCGCGCAAAAAGCACTATTAGAAGCCAAAAAAGATTCCATGCGCGTGCAGTGTGATAAATCACTGCTCGCAACGCAGTACCAAGAGCTCGAAGCTGCTTGGCACGAGCAAAAACAAGCATGGCTAGCATTAAATGCGAGGCTGCTAAAACCGTCATTCAACGTTTAGCGGAGTTTCACAGCCTCTTTAGTCTAACGTTGAGGAGAGGCTGTGACTAAACAACAAAGTTCCCCTGAAGAAAAAGAAGTAAAAAACTACCAGTATGACGCAATCATCATTGGCACGGGGCCCGGTGGTGAAGGTGCAGCTATGAATCTATCTAAAAGCCAACAGCGCGTCGCCGTTATAGAGCGCCAGCAGGCTGTTGGTGGAGGCTGCGTGCACTGGGGAACAATTCCTTCCAAAGCGCTACGTCATTCAGTAAGTCGCTTAATAGAATATAAAGCCAATCCTCTATATCGTTTCACAGAGAAGCCACAACGCCACACATTTCAAGATATTTTGAATCATGCCAGTACCGTTATTTCAAAGCAATCTAACCTGCGCAGTAGCTTCTACGATAGAAATCGAATTCATTTATATCAAGGCGATGCCAGTTTTATCGATGCACACACGATAAAAGTACAACATGATGATGGCTCTCAAGAAGTATTAACAGCGCAAACAATTGTGATAGCTACGGGCTCTCGCCCCTATCGCCCTCCCGAAGTGGATTTTACACATTCTCGTGTTTATGACAGTGATACTATATTAAGCTTAAAGCACAATCCGCAACGTGTCATTATCTATGGTGCCGGTGTCATTGGCTGTGAGTATGCTTCTATTTTCAAAGGGCTCGGTGCAAAAGTAGACTTAATTAATACCCGAGATCGACTGCTTGCCTTTATGGATGCAGAGATATCTGATGCACTCAGTTACCACTTTTGGAATAGTGGTATCGTTATTCGTCACAACGAAGAATTTGCTACCGTAGAGGGAAGAGATGACGGCGTAATATTGCATTTGAAATCAGGAAAACGTGTTAAAGCAGACTGTATTTTATTTGCCAATGGTCGTACCGGTAACACCAACGATTTAAATCTGGCTGCTGTAGGATTAAAAGCTGATGGAAGAGGCCAGCTCAAGGTAAATGGGAACTATCAAACTGACATTGATAATATTTATGCCGTTGGCGATGTAATAGGTTATCCGAGTCTAGCTAGCGCTGCTTTTGATCAAGGCCGAATTGCAGCCCATGCAATCGTGCAAGGCGATAGTGCCGACAAGTTGATTATTGATATCCCTGCTGGAATTTATACAATCCCTGAAATGAGCTCTGTCGGTAAAACTGAACAAGAGCTCACCGCGGCAAAAATACCCTATGAAGTTGGTAGAGCGCAATTTAAGCACTTAGCGCGTGCGCAGATCACGGGCACCGAAGTCGGCAGTTTAAAACTGCTATTCCATGCGGAAACCAAAGAATTATTAGGCGTACACTGCTTTGGTGAACGAGCGTCCGAAATTGTCCATATTGGACAGGCAATTATGGAACAAAAAGGCGTGGGTAATAATGTCGAATACTTTGTTAATACCACTTTTAACTACCCCACAATGGCAGAAGCCTATCGGGTGGCAGCCCTTAATGGATTAAATCGGTTATGTGATTAGCCCACCAGCGCCAGGGTATATCTGGCGCACATTTTAATACACACGCTAAAACTGGTACTTTGCAGTCGCTCTATAAAGGGTTTCTTGCTGTTGTGCATCACGACCTACTGGCGGCCGGAATTCAGCGTGAGTATCTAAATATTGCCACTCAACTCCTAACTGCCATTGTTTACTCAGCTGTTTGCGAATATTGAAAGTAACAGCCTGTGTGTCACTATTATTGGGGTCAAATTCCCAGAAATCTTTATCGGTTACTTTAGATTGTTCCAGCCTGCCACTCACTCTATAATTCTGCCATGTATGGCTGAGCATCACAAACCAGCTATTAAAATCATTATCTACGCCTCTGCGCGCGCCCATAGCCGTGTTACCAACCATAGCTTGCATAATGACTTGAGTCTGTTTTGATAGCTTACTACGCCACGCTAAACTCCAAAATTTAGTGTCCCACGCATATTGCTGTGTGTTGCGATTGAGCACCGATGGGTCACCATTGTTATCATACCAATACAACCGCAATGTGTGTTTTTTCAAATACCCAATATGCGTACCAAAGTAATAACCAAAGCGTCCATCCACTTCACTGAATGGCTCTACATACTGACCTTGGTGCGCCAATTGCGGTGCCATAAGTGCATACAAAGGAGCAAATTGGACCCGCTCATTAATCACTGACTGCCTGTCATGAGGCGTAAAACCACGCCAAGCTACTAGCGTACCCGCAGGATCATTACCTTTATAAAGCGCCCCTAAAAAACTGATATCATATTTGCTGCGAAACCGCCTAGCTGGACGCTTAATTTCAAACTCAGCACCAAACGTGCGTACTTCTTCCCCTATCCAAGCATTAATGGCGGAATACTGATAAGTATAAGGAGAAGACCAACCTAAACTGGGGTTTTCAAGCGACATACGAGGATAAAAGGCACCAATACGAGACCTAAACTGATATCGTTTTGAAAGAGGTTGATAATTGACATAAGCTTCAGTAAAACCAAGCTTATCATTTTGGTCAGGGACATATTGTGCAACAGCATGACCAGACCATGCAGAACTCAAATCAACGCGACCTTCGAGTACACCTCTGGAAATATTAAGTACATTGCTTTGCGTACCAAAACGACTCATCCCCCAACCACCCGCGGTCCACGATTTTTGTTCACTGCGATCATGCGCACTTATTTCAACCAAGCCGTGTAGCTGCCCCTCAACTGCATAAGATTGATTAGCAAACAGAAAAAACAAGCTGCCAATCACTGTGACCCTTTTATTCATAGCCATCCGTTTCATCCGTTAAAAAGTCCAATTTATCAAGCAATGGTTGTTGTAATTGGTACTGTATTTTCTGATTAGTTTGCACAATGTTCAGCTGTTTTGACTCTGGTTTATCTAAATTTTCATAGCGTTCATGCCAGACTTTCAACGTCGTTGTGCCTAACTGATTTTCCATCACTGGCAAGTTAACCTTGCCATTGATGTCAGTTAAACCAAATACCCCTGAGTTCACCACCAAAATGTAACCTAGCATCCAGTCATGAATATTACAGCCAAGCTCCACAACACCAGTCTGAGAAAAGGTGATCGGGGCTTGGGGCTTATCGCGATATAGCTTTAATTCAAATGCTTTGGGTTCTGAGAAAGAATATACGTGATGTAAAATTGAATCAAAATTAGGAAAATCAACCTTGGCCCCTTGCGGCACAATTAAAGCATGTGGCGTGAAGTTTCGATCTTTTTGTCCCATATTATATTGCTGTGAAAGTGAGATATCATTTACTGACCATTGCTTCCCCTCAAGCCACACAGCCGCACCGACTAAAGGTTGGCCTTGTGTATCCTTCACTGTCAGCTCTAATGCTTGGCAAGAAAATCCTAACCAACACAATAACCCTATAAATTTTTTCATCTTTTACCAATTTTTATGTGTGAAACCGCTTATATTTTAGTATAGGTTATCTATACACAAATTCGTATTTTTACACCCGAATATAAACAGACCGGTACAACCAAACTTATCATTCATTATGAATACGTATGCAAGCTATTCATCCTGAAATTGCAGCGCAGTATGCTAACCCTACCTCACCACTAACATGCTTAACTAGGAACCTGTTATGCGTTTACTCACGTCGTTATCATTAACTGTTAGCTTATTATCGTGTACTGCTTTTGCTACCGTACACTCTGTAAGTTCACCAAATAATAATATTGTTTTTTCTATCTCTGATGAGCAAGGGCCACCCACTTATAGCGTCTCCTTCAACAATAAAAAAATCATTAACGGCTCCAAACTTGGTTTTGATTTTCAGCATCACCCAGCAATGCGCAGCAACCTAGCGATAGCTAAACATAACAAGAACAGTGCACACCATCAATGGCAGCAGCCGTGGGGAGAGGCACGTACAATCACTGACCATCATAACGAATTAAGCGTAGTGCTGAAGGATAAAACGACGCAAGATATTGCATACATACTGCGCGTGCGCGCATTTGATGATGGTATCGGATTTCGATATGAAGTCAATAAACCCAATGCTCGCTATATTACTCGTGAATTAACAGAGTTTAATTTTGCAGATGCGCACAATAGCACGGCTTGGTGGATACCTGCACGCGGATGGAATCGCTATGAGTATACCTATAACACCACCTCGTTACCTAAAGCAAGCCATGTCCACACACCATTTACTCTTAGAAATGCCGATGGCGTTCACGTCAGTGTTCATGAAGCAGCCCTTGTTGACTATGCAGCCATGACACTGAATCAACGTCGTCCAGGGACATTCGTTGCTGACTTAACTCCTTGGTCTGATGGTGTTGCAGTCAAAACCAATGGTCAATTTAAAACACCATGGCGTACCATTCAAATTAGTAATTCAGCGACTGGCCTCTTAAATTCGCATTTAATTCTAAATTTAAATGAGCCAAACAAACTGGGAGACGTTTCATGGGTCAAACCAGGTAAATACCTTGGTATCTGGTGGGGCATGCATATTGGTAAAAACACTTGGGGCAGTGGTGCCAAGCATGGCGCGACAACTCAAAACACAAAAGCGTATCTCACCTTTGCAGCTGAGCATGGCTTTGATGGTGTGTTAGTCGAAGGGTGGAACCTAGGTTGGGATGGTGATTGGTTTTCTAATGGCGACGTATTCAGCTTTACCAAAGCTTATGATGACTTTGACATTAATGCCATAGCTGAGCATGGTCAAAAAGTGGGGGCTCGGCTTATTGGCCATCATGAGACCTCAGGGAGCGTCAGTAATTATCGAACACAAATGGAAGCGGCCTTCAAACTCTATCAACAAACAGGTGTTCATCAAGTAAAGACCGGTTACGTTGCGGATGGAGGTAACATCAAGCGTATAGACGAGCGAGGCAATGCGCGTTTTGAATGGCATGACGGTCAATTCATGGTGAATGAGTATTTAGCCAATGTGACACTCGCAGCCAAGTATAAAATCAGCATAAACACACATGAACCGATAAAAGATACGGGGTTACGTCGTACCTACCCCAACTGGTTAGCGCGCGAAGGAGCCAGAGGGCAAGAATTTAACGCTTGGGGAACACCTCCAAACCCGCCTGAACATACGACTTTGCTTGCTTATACCCGTATGCTCGCAGGGCCTATGGACTTTACGCCTGGCATTTTTGACATGAGTTTTAATGGTCTGGGCGAGAACACTAACCGACCTCAAACCACACTCGCTAAGCAACTCGCTCTGTACGTAGTTTTATATAGCCCCATTCAAATGGCGGCAGATTTACCTGTTAACTATCTCGCTAAGCCCGATGCTTTTCAGTTTATTAAAGATGTCCCGACCGATTGGGAGCAAAGTATTGCCTTAGCGGGTGAAGTGGGTGATTACGTTGTTTTTGCAAGGCAAGAAAGGAAACGAGGTAATTATAGTGGCAACGACTGGTACCTTGGTGCAATTACTGATGAGCAGGCCAGAACACACACGGTTAAATTGAACTTTCTAAGTGAAAACACCCAATATGAAGCACATATTTATCAAGATGGAAAACAGGCAGAGTGGAAAAATAATCCATATGATATACAAATCAATAAGCAAATCGTTACCGCAAAAGACACGCTGACCTTAACGCTCGCCCCCAGTGGCGGCACCGCTATCCGTTTTAAAGCATTATAATCGCGTTGTTATGCATGAGGTAACACCTCATGCATTTTGCTTGCTTCATACGCTACATTGAAGAAATACGCTCCAATAGCCTTCGCTGAATTCACTCTTCTATTATCGGCGCTTCTTTTAAATTTTATCTCTTCACTATCAAACAATAATAAGTCTCATAGAAGTGGTAGTATTGCTATAGTTACAATGTAAGCTCTCATCATTGTACGATGACATATTAAAACTAACAAAGGACGCTGATAATGGCAAAGAAGACCTTAAATTTCACCGTAGAACCGAAAGATAATGGCAAAAACTGGACGATTAGTGACTCTAACGAAAAACCAGCTGAAGAAACACGCATAAACGTACAAAACAACATTCACACAATCGTACTTAAATACACACTGACTCAAGCAAGTACAGCTGACTGGAAATTCGCAGAAAACGGAACTTTGTTTGTTCATGCCCAAGATAACTTCAATTATCAATTAGATAGCGAAACACATTCCAACGGACATGAACTAACAGTTAACATTACTGCAATTCAAACCGGTGCAACGATTCCTGAAGAAGTCCTGCATCTCATGTTAGAGAATCCGAATACGGCGTTAAAAGTTGACCTGTCTGATAAAACAGAATATGCCGTAGATTTCAGGATTGTCGCCAAAAAAGCCGGAGATGCAGCGGAGGTTCGACACTTTTCACAAGATCCTAGAGTCGTGATCATTGATGTCGAAGTCCCTCATTAAAGGTCGAAGCCCCTTAACTTACAATTACAGCAAGTGACACCTTTGAGCAAGTTGCTGCTCTCTATTGAGCAATGTAATAAACGCAGCTTCATCGCATAGTCGGTCAAACCAGCTAAGTTGATAAAAAACAGGGGCTAACCCTGCATTAATACTTTGTTCAATGGCGATAACTGCTGATTTAGGCTCATTCGCCAAAACAGATACAAGTGCTGACGAGAATAAATAGTCAGCCTTGTTTTTATGCCCTTCATACAGAGATTGCAATACCTTTAAAGCGTCTATATGTTTCCCCAAATGTGCCAATGCTTGTGCGCGATCAAGTAACTTGGTGTACTCTTGAGTTGACGCAGTAAGTGCCAATATCTCTCTATAATAACTATGCGCTGCTTCTTTTTTTCCTTGTAATAGTAATGTATCAGCAAGCCCTAAAAGGTATAAGGTATGTTCCGGTGCATGCTTTACCGCATGTCGAGCATAAGTTTCTGACTGCTGATATTGCTGTTGAAGAGTGGCAATGGTTGCCAAGTTAGAGTAACTTTCTAAGTCATTAGGAACAGCTTCAATCACTTGCTGGTACAAAAGCAATGCTCTATTTAATTGACCTGTGAGCAATGATAAATCAGCTCTTAAGCGCATGGCACGGCTATCTTCAGGTGCCAACTCGGCTACTTTATCCAAATGCACTAGCGCATTCTCATAGTCGCCTAAATACGTGTATAAAATAGAAATATTGCGCAACAGAGTTAATGTTGGCCGCAGTTTATTGGCCTGTAAAAAGTAATCGATAGATTTTTCAAACGCTTGGCTTCGCTTATAATAAACACCTTTCAATGTCAGCTTTTCATAGTTATCGAAATCATAATTATCGAGTTTTGTCAGTAATGCTTCGGCTTCTTTTACCTTACCCGAGGCTTGTAACAGCTCTAAAGAACCTGAAAGATAATTCAAGCTCTGTCTGTATTGCGCAGGTGCAGAGTCTAAAATGTTTATAGATTGCTTTAACACAGACTGGTCATCTGTCTTTCTAAAGTATTTAATAGTCGCAGACTTAAGTAAATTATAAGCGGGATAAAAATCTGGTGAACGTACGATGATCTTGCGTAGTGCCGCTAAAATGTCTTCATTGCTTTTACCTTGCTGAGTAACCATCGTCATCAAAGAAAAGTACTCATTGTAATCCTCAGCCGCAATCGTATTGCTTACACTCTTGTTCTGACTTGTAATAACCTGTTGCAAACTTTGCATCATAGCCGTTAGGAATTTAGAAGGGCTATCAACAGCCACAGAGAAATGATCACTTGCAACCGTGTTAAATGATTCAACATCAATCACATCAAACTCTACTTCACATGCATACACGGTACAGCGTGCATTGGGCAACAGTAATATTTCAGCCTGCAGTGCTTTGGCTATTGCTCGTAAATCATTATTTTTTGGATCTTGTCGATAAAGTTGCATAACATGACGAATTTCGCGAGCAGGAATGACGGAATATCGTTCATCAGTAATAAAAGTCTGTTCAATCGCATTTTTTAAAGTTGATTCAACAACTTGTTTTTGCGCGCGTAATTCGCCAGTATTATCACTAAACTCTACAGGTAATGCGGCAACATACACTTTAGGTAAATGGGTAAACCATAACCAAGTCCCTAACCCCAATATACCGCAGAGACAACATACCAACGAAGCTGTCTTCCACCGTCTGTTGATAGGTTGTTTTCTCCCAGACAAATCAGGTATCGGTTGAGTAACACCACTTTGCTCATAACTTACCGTACTCATAATTTGTTTAAGCTGTTGAATAACTTCAATACAGCCGTTGGGTCGTTCTGTTTTTTTAAATTGCAATAAATGATCTATCAGCTCAGCTAATTCAATAGGAATACCTAGCATATTACGGGCATTAAAATTTAATGCCCGCGTTTTAACCTCTTCTGCAATGCCTTTATCGTCACAGGTTTTAGCTTGTGTGGTGTAAGGGTGGCTTCCTGTCAGTAGTTGATAAGCCAGTAACCCAAAAGAAAACAAATCACTACGCATATCTAAAGGCTCTTGCCTCAACTGTTCTGGAGACATGGCTGTTAAACTACCGAAGCTGCTTGGACTTGAGCTTGATTCTGTACCCACTAACTGAGAGATACCAAAATCAACTATTTTGGCCGTTTTCGATTCATTAATCAGAATATTGGAAGGTTTAAGATCTAAGTGTAAAATATTTTGTTGGTGAGCACTGTGAAGTCCTTCTGCAATATCAATGAGCAGCGAGAGTTTCTCTTCGAGTAAAACATTATTTTCCTGAACATAATTGTTTAATGTCGCACCTTGTACGTACTCCATTTCAATTGCAAATTCATTTGAAAGTTTCCTGACATTATAAACCTGTACAATATTACTATGATTCAGCTTAGCGAGTAAGCGTGCTTCTGCTACTATATCTTCATAATTGTGCTCAACCTGCTTAATTACCTTAAGTGCAACACGCCTTCCCAAATTTTTATCTGTAGCTAAAAATACATGACTCATGCCCCCTTCACCAATAGGAACAATATCAGTATAGTATTCATTAAAATTCTTCACTACAAATCTTACCCAATCATAAATGCAACAGTGTATCTTGATATAATTATGATGCCTAACTATTTAATCCTAGTAAAATATTATATTTCAGTAACCTTTTAATGGTGTGGAATACCCTTCGCGCGTTACACGACCTCAAGTACCCACACATAAACAATCGGCTTACCATTTTTATAGCTCACTTTAATGTCAATCAAATCCCCACTGACAATTTGATTCACTGAAAACTGGGCTTCAGATAATAAATAGTGACCATTCTCAAAATGAATATTTACCTCAGAAGTCACTGTAACTCCTTTGACCTTAGCCAGTTCGATTAAGGCATCTTTAATAGCATAATCAATGGCCGTACTGAGTAATGTATCTGCCGTCATCGCTCCCATTTCACCAAAGTTCCCCAAAGCGATGGCACGGCCTTGATAGTAAGGTTGCGATTTCCAATCAGCAGCTAACTTAAAGCGATGAGGTATAATTCGTTGTACCTCATATTGTGCAACGAAGGTGTTACCGTACGTACATGATCGCGTGTGTAGAAGTGGAGCAGACAGACGCTCAGCTGTTACCTCTCCAGAGCGAGAGCGCTTAATGCTATGCACAATCTCCCCAGACAAATCTTGATACAACTCTGTTTGAGTATCAATCACTTGAACATTAGCTGTATCGAGTAAACTGGCAATAACACCCGCATTTCTTTCACTTTCAGCTAGTTGTTCATGTGGTATGGCAGTAAAGTAACTGACTGAGGTAATCGTATTTTGGTCTGTACTACACAACCACTGAGGTGAACAAGTGTCAAAATTGCAATGCTTTTCAGAACAAGATAATGGTAATGCGACCGCCGAGCCTATAAACGCATAACTGTATATTACTGCCTTAGTTACATGAACAGGAACAAACGTCACAGCGTGTCCACTACTAAGCGAAATTACCATATGGTCTTGCGCCGTTACATCCGCAAAATCTTGATCCGTTAGGTTAATTTTGTGGAAATGTGCAAGCTTACGCAACGCTGTTTTTCTGCTTGTTTTGATTGCAAGTTGACCATATGCATTCAATACTGCACTTGTCCCAATAAACCCCCGCACATTGTCCGACACAGGTGCCTGTAACCAACAAGGTAAGGTATCAGATCCTAAGTCAGTCTCATTGTTTTCGCGCTCAAGTCTGTCATTACTAGTACCCGTCGTATTTTGACAGCCAACCAATAAGCAAGTCATCCCTCCCCAAATAGCAGCATGCACCCTGTTTAATTTCATCTATACTTGCCTTGTATTATCCATCTCAATCTCCCTTTAAATACCATCTACCATATATGGGATTAACACGGTCGTATAACGGAGAATCACTGTTCAATAACGCTCTATAATAGGTTTACACTGGTCAAGTAGTATACTAAGTGCATAGAAAACTAATCGCCACCATGACTGATCTTATCTCAATAAAGTATGATCTGATCAATTTAGCCGATGAGAAACGGCAAAAAACTCATACTAAATTTTCGCTTCACGACTAATTTCAAAACTAGATACATAAAGTATGAAATGTTAAAACTCGACAACATACAACCCATAACAGCAATAAACAACAACAAAACACACACCACATAAAAGAGCAAACCACCTCATTAACCAAAATCAAACAAATAAAGATCGCATTTTGAGCGACTTAACAAGGTCGCGGTAAATTCATCCGAATGTTACAAGCCAACAAACGCCAATAGGTATCACAACAACATATAAAGTTATCTGCGGAGTAAAAGGATCTTTGATCTTGTTCTTCTCATCATTGGCCTGGGAAGTCCTGCGAATCTCAGCAAGTAAATTGATGAGTATTTCATCAAATCCGCTATACTCCAGATTTACGCTTTATCACCTTATTGACGCACCTATAGAGTGTTGTAATGCACCAAATCCAAACGAAAAATGGCATCGTGGTTAGCTATCAAGATTTCGGACATAAAAAAGCTCCCGCTGTGATTTTGATTATGGGGCTAGGCGCACAAATGACCGTTTGGCCTAAAGAGTTTTATCTCGAGTTAGTTGATAACCATTTACGGGTTATTTTATTTGATAATCGAGATGTCGGTTTATCTAGTCAATTTGATGAATATGGATGCCCGAGCCTCTTTGATACATGGATCAATAAATATTTGTCTCTCGGCAAGCCTGCGCCATATACATTAGAGTGCATGGCTGATGATGTATTAAATCTTATGAATGAATTAGCCATCTCACGCGCCCACCTTGTTGGGGCATCTATGGGTGGCATGATAGCGCAAATTATCGCAGCCAAGCATAAACAAAAAGTCATCAGTCTTACTTCTATTATGTCAACACCCGGTACCTTCCATTTGACGACAAAAAGCATCGTAGCTTTACTCAAGTTACTCCCCCAGCATCAAACAACATCAACACACGACAAAGCCATTGAATACAATGTTAAATTGAACCAAACTATTGGCAGTCAAGGTTTTTTACCTGATAATGTTACGTTGCGTCACAATGCAACAACACAAGTAAACCGCGCATACAACCCCAACGGAATAAAGCGTCAATTACTCGCTATTGCCGCAACCGGCAATAGGTCTCAACTATTGAAAAAAATAAAGGCACCAACACTTGTGATTCATGGCAGTGAAGACCCGATATTTCCCATCAAAGCGGCGCTACAGACAACGCAACTGATCCAAAAATCAAAATTAAAAATCGTAACTGGGTTAGGTCATGACTTTCCGCCTGTTTTAATGGCACAAATTGCACAATGGATCACTAAGCATATTAATAAAGCTGAAAATAAACGTATAAAAAAACAGCTGAACAAACTCACTAAATAAATAGATCTGACGCCGACGCTATACATTGCAATTAATAGCGTCTGCCAATGTCATGCCAAGCATGATGTGCGAACAGTTAGTAATATTGACTAATAGTTAGCTAATTTGATTCAATTAATAAGAGAGAGCAAACAGCAAGGTATTGATTTTATTTAATTAAATAACTGGTATTAATATTGCTGTACATAGGAATATCAGTGTAATTACAGCGCATCAGGGAGCAAGTCATGCCAGTGTCAGCAAGTGATCGACCATTAGAGAAAGTAAAAGAAGAAGTCATTGACCAATTAATTTTAAACTATAGCCATGGTGAAATCTCAGCTGATGCATTCGAGCGCCGCCTAGATCAAGCCTATGCCTGTAACGACCAAGTCGCACTGATGGCATTGGTGGCAGATCTCCCACTACAAACAGATCCGAGATATCACACAGAAAAAGCATCACGTATGCAACCTAAGTTTACTGCTTCAAGTAACAATGATGCACCGTTAACCATTAGATCTATTTTAAGTTCAGATCAACGTTCTGGTGAATGGATTGTCCCCAAAGAAATTACCATTAACAATTACTTCGGCAGTACAGAGCTGGATTTTAGAAATGCTATATTCACGCACCCGGATGTCATTATTAACGTGAACAGTGTTATGGGTAGTGATGAGTTTATCGTATCCGAAAATATTGATGTCACCACATGTACAACTAATATAATGGGCTCAGTGAGTAATAATAAGCCTAACCTTGCCGCTACGAATTTAACCACGCAACGACCTCGACTTCATATCCAAGGTAAAGTGATCTTAGGCAGTATCGACATCCGAATCAAACAATCGATAAAACAACAAGTCACGCAATTTGCCAATGGTTTAAAAGACCTATTTCACGACGAAAGAAATAACCATAAATCCCATTAAAACCTCGTCAGATGTGTCCTGTTTATTCAGTCTACGGGACACATCAATTAAATTATTTATGTTTTGCATATACCATATGAATAAGCATCCAAGCGTTCACTGCCAATCAAAAAGTGAGATCGCAATAGACCTTCTCTTTGCATACCCAGTTTTTCCATTAACCGCCAAGATGCGGTGTTATCAACCGCACAAACCGCCACGATCTTCATTACTTTTAACTCTGAAAATAATGATTCGATAAGCATACTTACGGCCTCAAATGCATAACCAAAGCCGATAAATTCTTTATTGAGTCGATACCCAATTTCCCCAACTAAGCTCGGTTTGTTAACATACTTGAACATCAACTCACCAATAAGCTGCTGCGTATCTTTTTTGGTAATTGCCAATGCTAAACGTTGATTTTCTTCACCCAACCAAGGCTCACAGTTTTCACGTAAACGCGCTTGTGCTTGTGCTAATGTTAAAGGCTCACCAATGTAACGAGACGTTTCAGGACAACTTCGATGTGCATAACTCGCCTTTAAGTCTTCTAGAATCATGGGTCTCATCAATAACCTTGAGGTTTCGAACTTCATACTGTACTCCGTAATATTCTACCTGAAATGTCTTTTAATCTGCGGTATAAAACAAGCTCTCTTGGTAACAATTTCACCCAAGCTAGCACTAATAAACTCGCCACCGTTAACGTGATCCACGCTAGGTCATGTATAGAGTGAATAATATAAGCATTACAGCCCACAGCAAGCAGTGTAAATACCAATAACTCACAAGCCCCAACCAGTGCATTGACACTCCCTGCCTGCGCCAAATAGTGAAGCCCAATCAGTTGCATATAGGCCGCAAAATAGCCACCAAACACCACCATCGCAAAACCATATCCCAATAACGTGCTGAGCAAGCCAAAAGGTAAGAGCAAATAACACAATGCGCTTAGCAAAAGTAATGGCCAAAATAGTGCAAATAAAACGACTTCATTTAAATATCGGTGTAAGCACTTACTAATAAACGCACCGATTAACAAACCACTCATTGGCAACATCATCATTGTGCCAAACTGCTGCTCTGTTAATGCAAAATGTTGCTGTAATAAAAATGGAAAATACAATTGCGTGGTCAAATATATAAACGTGGGTAGCCACTTAAATGCTGCTATAGCGATAAATTGAGCATCATTTAATAGCTGCCAGTAAGTTCTCACCATTTTATATGGGTGTACTGAACGATCGGTGACCCTTTGCTTATTTGCAGGTAAAATCCACCAGCCCAGAGTTGCTACCATAAAAAAATACGATGCTAGGATCCAAGCAAGACTCTGCCAGCTGATTAAAGTACTGAGGGTCCCCCCAAGCCAAGGTGCTAATACAGAAACACCGCTGGCGGCCAGCGCTAAAGTCGCCATTGCACTTTTTAAATGTGCACCACTTAATGTTGCAGCGAGCAACGTCCGGCTTATCAATAATGGGGCAGCTGCGCCTATACCTTGTAAAACCCTGCCGAGCGAGAATATTTCCGCTGTAGTTGCTAATGCACAACAGACTGTGCCTATAACAAAAACACCTTGCCCAATTAAAAAAACGGGTCGGTCACCAAACCGGTCTCGTAAAGGGCCTACGACTAATTGTGCTATGCCCAAACAAATAAAATAGCCAGTGATCATCGCTTGGCTTTGGCTTTGACTTAACGATAAGCTGTGCGCTATTTGTGGTAAAGCAGGCAAGAATATTTGGCTTGCCAACTGCGAACACGATAGTAATAAAATCGCCAATACAAGCATACATCCCCCCCCTTTCTTTTATGCTAAGTCCACTATAGGCTTTACTTTGATGACGAAAAACACTGTAATTGGCAAAACATTATTTCTTAATAGGAATTAATATGGATTGGCTCACTGCTACTCGCAGCTTTATCGCACTCGCCGAGCACGAGAGCTTTACACTGGCGGCCGAACACGAAGGTGTCTCCGCCTCAGCCATGAGTAAACGAATTGACTGGATAGAAAAACAACTAGGAATAAGCTTGTTCACACGTACGACTCGGTTAGTCAAACTCACTACAGCAGGTCATAGCTTCTTGCCTAAAGCCAACGCAGTACTCATGCAATTTGACGCCATGATAAATCACAGTGATGAAGCGACTAAAGTACCATCTGGCACGCTAAAAATAGCCGCAACACTCGCTGTCGGTAGTCATATTTTACTGCCACATATTCAAACTTTTTTGGCAAAATACTCACAAGTTACTATACAACTTAATGTACTTAACCCTGGTGCATTACCCGACTTAAGAAATGATTTGGTGATCACTCGTCAATTTGAACAGTTTGACTCTGCAGCACATAAAGGCACACGGTTACTCGATTATCAAATGCACTTATTTGCGTCACCTGACTATATTGAGCACCATGCAGATGTTCAATCTATTGACGATTTGGCCCAGCACAAAATGCTACTAAGTAATTATTATCAAAAAAAAGGCCATATAGAGCTAAGCTGTGGATCACGGTTTTTATTTAATAATTACAACTTTGTATCAGATAATCTAGATTCTATTTTAGAAGCTGCGATTCAGGGAATGGGGCTTATTTTTATTTCCCCTAGTTATATTCAAAAGCAACTTCATGAAGGTACACTCGTACCATTGCTACCAAAGCTACGCTCTGCAACCAAACAATTGTGGGCCTATTACCCCAAGAGCACATTTGTCCCTCTCAATACTCGTTTATTTATCGATCACTTAAAACAACAACTAACACATTCTGTTTCATTTTAAATTGAATAATTTATTTACATGTATTCGGTAGGTGCTAATTTTTAATGTGCCAATTATGGCCATTTAAAAGGAATATAATAATGAAATTATCTTTAAATAAAAAAACAATTAAACGCCTATTAGATAAAACAACAGAAATTGATCATAAATTGACACCACAAGCGGCCGGTGGACGCCCTGAAGAAACGTTCTTTTGCCAAAATACACAAGTAATTTACTGGTGTACGCGACCAACATCTCCCAATGTAGGCTGCTCTAACGTAGAGCGCTGCTTATAACAGTTACGCATAAGGCCAATTGAAAAATTGGCCCTATTCTTACTGTACACGACATAGCTGCTAAGACGTTACCGTGCTGACTTTACGTAGATGAGGGGATACAAACTGACTTAATATTAACGAACATCCCGACAATACCGCGCCAAAGTAAAATACCAAAGATTGATCATATAACCACACCATACCAAATGCTGCTGGTATAATGACCGCAGCTATATGGTTAATTGTAAAACTCACACTGGCAGTTGCTGCGATGTCTTCAGGTTCCGCTATTTTTTGAAAATATGTCTTCAAAGCAATAGCCATTGCAAAAAACACATGATCAATAATATATAAAGCCGCCGCAAAAAGTGGAGAATCAACCAGAGCATACCCAATAAACACCAATACCAACCCAGAATACTCAATCGTCAGTGTACGCTGTTCACCTATTTTGCTGATCATACGACCTACTTTGGGGGCAACAAATATATTAATGATGTGATTTATCATGTACAAGGTGGTAATTTGCGCAACATCAAAACCAAACTTTTCAACCATCAAGAACCCAGCGAATACCATAAATATTTGCCTGCGTGCCCCTGAAAAAAAGAGCAATATATAGTACAAACTATACTTTTTTCGTAAAATTATTTTTTTATGCTGCGATGAAGACATCTTAAATTCTGGAAACGCGACGACTAAATACACGGTTAACAACAGCCCAGCCCCACCAATCACCAAATATAGCACTTGATAACCCGTCGATAGAAACGTCACTGACAACCAAATGCCCGCGTAAGTCACTAAAGAAGCAATTGACTTAACAGACAATAGTCGCCCCAATAGCTCTGGCGCTTCATCTTTATTGAACCACTGCAAGCTTAACGACTGGTTAATAGTCTCAAAATAATGAAAGCCAATCGACATTAAAACGGTGGTTGCATATAGACCATAAATACTCGGAAACAGCCCTGTTATCGCAACACCCATTGAGAGTATGCATAAACTGACCAGCGCAAAGGTTTGCTCTTTCAACACTAACAATACAAACACCGCGGTGAATGCCAAAAAGCCAGGGATTTCACGTAAAGATTGCAGCATGCCCATGTTAGCCCCGGTAAATTGTGCCACCTCAATGGCAAAGTTATTCAATAATGCCATCCAACCCGCAAAGGTAATAGCCATCACCGACGTCGCTATGGCTAAAAACCCGAACGGTGAACGCCATTGCTTTAAATCCAATTTATTGATCATGTTTGTTCCTAAGCACGCTTCTAATTGCAGCTGTTTCTTTAAATTGTTTAAACCTCCCAGCTATTGTATGCTCATAAAAAATGACCGAAATTACCAAAAATGACAGATAGCTTACCGGATCAGACACATCATAAGTGGAAAAGCGTAAAATCAGGCTTTAAATTAAACCAACTTAGCAAACCGATTTTCCCACGCGCCATGACGATGCCTCCGTGGCAGCATGTGTATACCCACCAACACAGCTGGGGGCAGCTTGCCTACACTAGCAATGGCGTAATGACGGTAGGCACCCCCGTCGGCCGGTTTGTTATTCCACCTAACCAAGCACTTTGGCTTCCTCCTAACTTACCTCATGAAATTTATTGTCGCTATGGTGGGCACTTTCGTAGCGTCTATATTGATAAGAAATATGTCGATATTTTAGGTCTTCATGCCAAGTTATTACACGTAGATGAATTATTAAAAGCCATGATTTTAGATATATGTAGCTGGGGATCTGATTACGGCTTAGACGGCAAAACCCTGCGCTTTATACAAGTATTTATAGATCGGCTGGAAATGGCACAAACCAGTACATTTTTTATTCCTACCGCGCAAGACAAACGATTAATCCCTATCATTAGTGAACTTCATGCAAACCCGGGCAACCCACGCACTCTTGAACAATGGAGTGAGCATGTAGGTGCATCTAGCCGCACTCTAAATCGCTTATTCAATAAGAGCTTTTCCATGAACTTTAGCCAATGGAAACAAAAACTCAGAGCATTACGCGCTGTCGAAATGCTCGAAGCTGGCCAAACGCAGCAATTTATTGCCGAACAACTCGGTTTTGAGTCCAGCTCCGCGTTTAATACCGCATTCAAAAAAGCCTTTAATTGCACACCTGGGCAATACTTAAAAAAATAACTTTTATTTATTTCATAAAAAACAATAATATCTGAAATAAATTACCGAAATCACTTAAAAGCCGTGTAATTTTGGTGCATTAATACCTAAAAAATGTACAATACGCTCCGAAAAAAATCTCCGTAAATTGAAATATAGGCAATTATGAATACATTAAAAACCACTAAGGGATTAGCGGTCTCGCTATTGACTTTGGCTTTGACTGCATGTGGCGGCGGTAGCTCTACCCCGTCAACTGAAACACCGCCAACAACAACGACACCGGTCACACCGCCTGTCACACCACCAGAACCAGAAAATGTAGCGCCTAGCATTGCAAACTTAACTGATTTGAGTGTGATGGAACGAGCAGAACTGACGGTTACAGCCACAGCAACAGATACCGATGGCACAATAGCAAGCTATGCATGGGAGCAGATTTCAGGCACAGCTCTTGAACTCTCAGGAACAGACACGGCCAGCATTCAATTTACAGCACCGAATATGACGGAATCAGAAAGCGTGGTTTTACGTCTAACTGTGGCAGATGATAAAGCAGCCACCACCAGCAAAGACTTCTCTGTATCGCTTGAAGCATATGACGCTATTTCTTCTGAAAACGTGACCGATCAAGCACTATTGAGTTGCGCACTCAGTACGAATATGGATATGGGTTCTGACTCCCTAAAATGTATCAACATCCCAGTATCAACATTGGATGACTTGAGCAAGTTTACAAACTTGAAATCAGTACATTTAGAAGGTACTCACATTTCAGACGTTGCGCCTTTGGCCAATATAAGCTCACTACAAAATCTCAGCTTAATAAATAACCCAATTAATGATATCACAGTTGTTGAGCAACTAGAGTCGTTAACGACATTATCAATTGTTCAAGGTGCCTACGGCTTTGAAAACCAAACTGTCAGCCTAGATAAGTTTAGTAATTTAACCCAACTGACATTTAATGCAGAACAGCATAGTTACCGCAAGAGATTGCATATCAAGTTCAATACATTGCCAAATACTCTGACACACCTGAACTATGTGGTCGGTCGTGACTTTGATGAAGCGCATTTAAGTACACTCACTAATCTAACCCATTTAAAGTTAGACTCTGTAAATGTGAATGAAGCTCATATAAAGCCCCTAATTAACCTACAAAGCTTAGCACTGCATAATATTAATAACCTCGAATCACTGTCATTTCTTACTGTAATGCCAGCAATGAAAGTGCTTTCATTTGACAATATATCAGCTGCCGACTCGACTGCACTCTCTCTTTTAACAACCTTGACATCTCTGTCATTAGTAAATCACAACTTCACAGATTTAACCTTTATTGGCGCAATGACTGACTTAGAAAAGTTAGAGCTCAACGCTCGATATTCCAGACCTGATTTTGATGCTGCGCTTCTTACCGAGCTAACTAAACTGACTGAGTTGGTAATTACTGGCTATAAACTAATAAGTCCAGAACAGCTGGCAAACTTGACCCAACTGACATCTCTAACACTAAACAATACAGATCTAAACTCAATCAGCTTTGTAAAAAGTATGTCTGAGTTATTAAAACTTGATGCGCGCAACAATTCAGATTTAAATGACATTGGCTGGTTAGAGTTCACCCCAAAAATAGAATACTTGAATATTGAACGTATTGGCAGCATTAGTAACTTATCTGTTATCAGTCAGCTACCAAACCTATCAGAGCTAGCACTAAGTGCAAGTACACACTACAGCATGCATTTAGACGCAACTATTTTGCAAAACTCAGCTCAGTTAAAAAAACTAACAGCTGAAACGCGTACAATTGAAAATATCGAAGTCATAGCAAAACTAGTCGCGTTAGAAGAATTAAATCTAAACGTGCGCACTCTGGATACATTACCAAGTTTAGGGTCTCTAACGAACCTAAAAAATGTACTAATTCGTACTGCTAGTAGTGAGCTTACTGATATCTCTCAATTATCTCAAAATACCAGTCTAGAATCGCTGGAATTAAACGGATTCAGTAACGTAACCGATATCACCGTATTATCTGGCTACTCTAACCTAAAAGCGCTCAAACTAGCGAGTTTTGAAGTATCAGATATAGCTCCAATCACACAATTAACCGGCCTGACCAGCCTCTCTCTACGCAATTTTAATGAGCTTTTATCAGCAAAGGCATTATCCAGTTTAACCAATTTAAATACATTAGATTTAGAATATTCACGCTACATTCTATGTGCTGACCTAGAGCACCTTAAAAATACGTTCGCGGATATCAATTACAAACAATCTTATAACTGTATTGAACAGCCAATTAACCTTGAACTAATTACTGATCCGGCTATAGCCGAATGTCTAAAAGATGTAAGAGACGCGGCCAGAGTTACACGAATTAACACATGTGGCTTCTCGCCAATCGAATCTCTCGCGGGAGTAGAGCAGTTTTCAAACCTTACCGATCTTAATTTCCAATATCTTAATTCTGGTGCAATACTCAACAGCCCAATACTCCCTCAACTCGCAAACTTGAAGAGCATTGGGCTTTCTGGTGGTACATTTAATAACTTAGAAGGGGTGACACTGCCTGAGCATGTCAAAACGCTTACCATCTACGGTGCGCAACAATTTAGCATTAGCACGTTTGTTGCCCCCGCATTAACGTCGTTAAATTTAGAGTTTACAACCGTATTAGACCCTGCAAAGCTCAGCAGCTTTACAGAGTTAACCAACTTAGACTTAGACCGCACTGATATTCGTGATTTGTCTGCCTTGCCTACATTGAGCAAGCTAGAATATCTATCATTAGAAAGTAATCATAACCTGCCATGTGCTGATATCGAAGCCCTAAAGGCAGCTAAACCTAATTTAAACATTAGTTTATGGAATACAAATTGCAGCTCGTAATTTAGCAGCTTGCATTATTTTGTGAGCGTCTTAAGTCATATTAATTGACGCTCTTTTGCTGATAGTGCGCCAGCAACTTTGAAGGCGCACTATGACTTTTTTTCAAGATGGCGTTTCTTTGTTATATCTTTGAAATCTTTTCTTCAATAAAAAATATAACCCCCTAACTCTACAATTAGCATAAAAACCTCACAAATGAGTGAAAATTAAAATAATATCACCTGTTCCTATTTGTAATTACATGACACAAAACTGAAAACAATTCATTTACATTTAGTTTGCATTTAGATGTCAGTCCCCATATTCTCGTTGCCAGATACAACAACACAACATGGAAATAACAATGAACAAGCGAAATTCATTATTTAAAAAGGTGTCTCCACTCATTACCAGTAGCGCGCTCCTACTAAGTGCCACGTCTTTAGCGTCAGCAATCACACCCAATATCGTCGGTGGCCAGCCTGCGGATACCAGCCAGTGGCAATTTTATACACAAATATTAAACTCAAATGGCTCCACCGCTTTCTGTGGCGGCAGCTATATTGGCGATGGTTATGTATTAACCGCCGCCCACTGCGTGAAAAACAAAGCAACACGGTTTTTACATGTAAAAGTCGCAGGATTTGTACTCGGCGGCAATGATGGCGATCGTATCCAAGTCGCTGAGAAATTTGTGCACCCACAATATAACTCAAACACATTAAATAATGACATCGCTCTACTGAAATTGGAACGTACCCCCTCGACAGGCCGCCAAGTAATACTGGCCCAAACCGACATTAACCACTATGCACGCAATGGTGACTTGTTAACCGTTGCTGGACTAGGTCGTTTAAGTGAAGGCGGCAGTCGTCCATCAAATTTGCATGAGGTCAGTGTGCCACTTGTCTCTGATCAAGTCTGTAATCAATCTGGCGGCAATTACGCAAACGTTGGCAGCGTCGCATTTTGTGCAGGCTATACTCAAGGCCAACAAGATTCTTGTAGTGGCGACAGTGGCGGCCCAATTGTGATCAATTCAGGCGGTCAAATTGTTCAATTGGGTATTGTAAGCTGGGGTATTGGTTGTGCGCGTCCTGCTAAATACGGTGTCTACTCTGACGTTGCAGCGTTAGGTAATTGGATCGATAGCGTCAAAGGTGGGGCTCAACCGGTTTCAGTTGCATACCAACAATCACAAACGTTACCTAACTTCACGCTCGGTGAGCAAGTTTCACACACCTATGCAATTAAAAACACAGGGACTAGCGCATTTACGTTTAACAGTATCAACTTAACCAATAGTGGTGTGGCTTCAACGCCGGTGACTGCTGTAGATAGTTGTAGCGCTAGCACATTACAAGCAAATCAAAGTTGCCAAGTCGGGGTTGAATTCACAGCAACAGCGCCAGGTTCTGCGAATATTGCTTTGAGTTTCAAACTTGACGAGAGCCCAAACACCTATGTTGCCAAAATAAGCGCTGTAGCGACAAGCTCTGACAGCAACTGTAAAGGCTCCTGGAATGCCAGCGCGGTATACGACAAGCCAGATCAAGTGACTTATTACGGTAAGGTGTACAAAGCACTTTGGTGGACGCAAGGAGATGTGCCATCAGAGTCTGGTACTTGGGGTGTGTGGCAAGAAATAGGTACTGATAGCAGCTGTAAAAACTAGCAAGTAACATTTAAATATTCTAAGAGGCAGTGCATACTTGCGCATTTACTGCCTCTAATTTAATCATAATACTAGACTAGCGATGACCATGTATTATTCCTATAATAAGGTTGACAAAATGGATACACTCAACCTTAAGGATAGATATGAAAAATCATTATATAACAACATTATTTAGTTTATTAATTATTACACTGTCAGGCTGCACCACAACACAGCCCAACAAACAGCACTTCAATAAAAACGAAATACTCCCCAATATCGTTGGTTACAACAGCAGTAAAACAGTCATAAAACTGGATGATCACCTTGCTGATACCACCATTTTGCTGTTTTGGGATCCAGCGCAACATACCGAATGGCTTCACAGCCTAGATAAGCTCTTATCGGCAGCACAAGCCAAAGAAGTAAACCTAGAAATAATAGCCGTGTCATTCAAGACCAGCGGCACAGGTCACTTGGTTAAAAGTCACAAAGCGGCAAAAGAAGTCAGTATGCTGTACCATACCAGTGATATTATCTTTTCATATGCCGATAATGAAATCCGCAAAAGCTATAAACATATTAAAGCGCCAACAATTATTGTTACCAATAACAAAGGTCAATATGTAGCCTCTTTTAATAAGCTGAGAGATTTAGGTAAATACTTCAGTAAACAAAAAACCTGATTGCTTTTCCATGCGGTATTGAATATATACCGCATTTGTTTCCACCACTGAATTTTTATCTTTTGCTGTACAGACATTGAGATGACGCGTAATCTTGCCCCGTTTTCTATCAGGCAACACACTGTATAAGCATTATTTAATCTTACTAGAGGGTTTATGAGCAGCGCTTTTTCTCATCGTTTTAACGAACTTGTATTACAATTTTCTGGCGGCAATAAACGTCACTTCGCTGAGCTAACAGGAAAGTCTCAATCTCATATTTACCGAATATGCCGAGGCTTAAGCCGCCCTTCGATGGCATATTTAGAGCACCTTTACGAACTATTTAAAATAGACTTAAACTGGTTGCTAACTGGACAGTACTCTATAGAACAACACCCAAACAATCAAAGCCCAGACCTGTTAATGGTGCCCAAGTTTGACATAGAAGCCAGTGCTGGCTTTGGTAGTGTAAACAACTCCGAAGACATTACTGAGCAATTTGCACTCAATAAGCATTGGCTAAGCACACAATTAGGGGTCTATGGAGAGCAATTAGCATTTGTTTCTATTCGCGGTGATAGCATGCTGCCAACCTTGCACCATGATGACATGGTATTGGTTGACCTCAGCCACCAAACACCTCATCAAGAAGGTATTTATATTATTCAAACCAGCGATGGTTTAATGGCGAAACGATTAAAGCAAGGTAAGCAACACATTGATGTCATAAGTGACAATCATGATTACCCTAACTGGAAAATTGATCACAGTAATGCCGAGCAACATGGTATTGCAGGAAAAATTGTTTGGTGTGGTAGAAGTATATAGCTAATAACGAGTTAAAGTGAATATATCACTTTAACTCGTAGTAAAATATTTGCTTGATAAATACTTAGCGTTTGACGATGAATACGCCTTCAAATTGCGCCACCACAATATCTTGATCATACACATTTACTGGCACGATATATTTTGCTTTCCCATGTGTTTCTAACTCTTCTAATTTGCCATCACACTCAGCAATACATACTGTTGCTCGAGGTGCAGTCGTTAAAGGCTTTAAATACTTAATATTCGCGTCAGCTAAAACAATGTCACCTTCTAGGTTAAGCTCTTTTAGCGCTAAGTAGGTTGCCCCCCACCCAGTCAAAGTTGCCATACTATATATTGACCCAGCAAACATTGAATTATGTAAATTTAAATTCGCTTTGAGATCTGCACGTGTTGAGAACTGCCAGTCGGTATAACTTTCAACTTTAATGCCCATAGCATCGCTAATTGGAATAGATTCACGCCACGTATCTTGTAAAATTTGCGTCCAATCAGGGTGACGAAACCACCCTGGTTCAGACGGGTTCTGCTTCACCATTTTCCAATGCTGTATATCTCCATAGGCTAAATGTGCTTTTTCTAACACTTTATATCCATGACGCTCATAAAATGCAAGTGCACGTTCCCTTGCATACAATACCAACTCGTCTGCATTTTGGTGCCATGCAAGTTTCTCTAATTCATGCAATAACCGCCCACCTAAACGGTGACCTCGATGTTGATCTGACACCGCCATATAGCGTACTTGCGCTTGCTGCTGAGTATTAAAGTGAAGCCTTGCAACAGCAAGAACATCGCCCTCATTATTTTTAATAAAGCGATGCTCTGACTCTTGCTCCAAATCATCTTGTTCCGAGCCTCTCGGCTGATCCCAAGGCGCTCTAAGCACTTGCCAGCGCAACTGATAATAATCTTGCCAATCTTCACTGCTTTGTGGTGTCGTCACTTGAAACATACGAATTCCTGTTGTTGTGCATCTTAAGATGATTTTTTATAACACCCCACCTTACTAAAAATTGGCTCTACTTCAAGTAACATTTAAGTCTTACAGGGTTTCTTTCGTAAATATTACTTAACAAAGTGGAATTACAGGAACGCTCGACTATGATGATGTAATTATGGTTAATTTTATGACTGCCGAGGGCACGGTCGCTAACCAATTTGTTAAACAAAGTCATTTGCTGGGTCATTTACTTTATTGGCATAAGCATGGCAGTGTTAGCATACAAATAAGGCAAGATAAAACCTTTAGATGGTTATTGATCAACGATACCTTACAATCTGTTGTGGAGAGAGACCACCCAGAGAATTTACTATTTCCTCACTTACAGCAACTCGCTCGCCTCTGGGAGTTATATCCGGCCCCAAAAAAAGTTTTGGAATTAGGCCTGGGCGCAGGCGCTATTAGAGACTATTTACATGCAACTTACCCAGAATGTGATGTGTTGTCGGTCGATAATAACCCAGATATCATCCGTTGCTATAAACGCTATTTTAGTGGTGATCACACCTGTGCTGTTGCGTGTATGGATGTTGATGACGCACTAACAGATAACAGCATGTATGACTGGATCATCCTTGATTTATTTAGTGAGTTTGATGCTCCTATATTTTTATTTCAGCACCAATTTTACCGCCAGTTAAGAGCTCGACTGCGCCCTGGCGGAAAGCTATTTATAAATTTTTTAGCTGAACACGAATCACAGTTAAAACAATTAACGCACTTGCTCATTACTAATTTCGGAAGAAAACCTCATATTGAGCAAGTACCCTTATATGCAAACCATGTCATTGTGATCAATCGCTAACTCTTAAGCATAAATGTTACTGGACCATCATTACATAAGCTCACTTGCATATCGGCACCAAACTCTCCCGTTGATATAACTAAGCCAAGTTCACGGGCCTGCTCCACAAAATAATTATAAAGGTGCTCTGCTTGAGCGGGTGTCGCCGCACTTGAGAAACTGGGCCTCATCCCTTTTTTAGTATCTGCCGCGAGGGTGAATTGTGAAACTATCAATAAGTCACCCCGAATATCCTTTAAACTCAGATTCATCTTACCCTCCGAGTCAGTAAATATACGATAATGCGTGACTTTATGAAGTAACTTATCAACAGAGGTTTCATCATCCCCCTTTTCAACACCCAATAGTAATAAGATCCCCTGTTGAATCTCTCCTATCATAGCCCCATCAACCACCACATTTGCATGCGTCACTCTTTGGATTAATCCTTGCACAAGCAGCTCTTTACATATTTAAATAGAACCAAATAATAACGTAAAGTGCAAATGAGTGGTATCAATGAGAGAGTTTACAAGCCAATAGATCTGCTGCCCGTCGTATAGCTTCAACGTAAACTTCATTTGCCCCACAGTGACCCAAGCCATCAAGTACATATAGTTGCGCACCAGTGTTTTTTGCCAATTGTTGTACCGCTGCGAAGCGACACACTAAATCATGACGGCCATGTATAAACCAAGTTGGAATGCTTTTAAGTTGCTCACTGACCTCTTGTAGTGGTTTTAATTGCAACATAATCTCTGGGCTAAAATAATGATTCATGAGCTTGGCTTGCTGAAGGATGCATTCAACATTATCCAAATGATATCGACCCGCTAAAGCTCCTAAGGTCAATTGACGATCCCAGGCATGCCACCGTTGCGCAGCTTTATGTTGCTGCAATTCATCTTGTCCTGTTAAATCAACTAAATACCCATTTAAGATTTGCTGAGTATCACTTTCACCTCGTTGGAACTTTTGGTACTGTTCAGGGTAAAACTGGGCCCCTGCGCTAAGTGGCCCATAAAGCCAGTCCAAATCATTTTGAGACGCCAAAAAACTAGCCCATAACACAAGCCCTTTTACTTTGTGAGGGAATTGACTAGTATACAATAGTGCCAATGTTGCCCCCCACGAGCCGCCAGCTAAAATACATTGCCCTATCGCTAAATGATCAATCAGTCGTGCTATGTCATCGACTAAATAACTCGGCGAATTATGTGTCAAAGCTAAAGGGGTTGATTCTCCGCAGCCTCGTTGACTAAATAAAATGATTCTATAGCGCTTCGGATTAAAATACCCCGCACTTTCACGACATAAGCCGGAGCCTGGGCCACCATGACAAACAATGACTGGCTGACCATTAATATCACCATATTCTTCAACATGAATTTGATGCCCCTCACCCACAGCTAAGTGGAAACTACGTATAGGGTCGTTCACCACATAACGTTGTGTCATATATCACACCTTAGTTTAAGGTGTATCTTACGGCTGCTCATTCTCCAATAACGACGGTGCTTGACGCTCATCCAAGCACACCGTGAATTCAGCACCAAGTAGCACCACGATCCACGATAAATACACCCAAACAAACAAAATAGGCACAGTTGCAACAGCACCATAAATCACCTCATAAGATGGAAAATGACTTATATACATCGCAAATCCTTTTTTCGTCAATTCAAATAGTAGTGCAGCAAATAATGCACCTGGAATGGCAGCTCGAAAAGACACACGTGTATTAGGCACTAAAGTATAGAGCATAATGAAACCTGCCATTGAAATAACATAAGGTAATAGCTTTAATAAAAAGCCACTGAATCCTGGGATCCCTTGATCAGCAAACGAGACAAGTGACACAATATAAGACGTAACGCCAATACTGGCTCCCAGTAATACAGGGCCAAGCGTCAATACCATCCAATAGATTGCAAACGAAATCATCAATGGACGCTTTTCTACAACTCGCCAAATTCGATTAAGTGCACTATCTACATTTCTTATGAGCAATAATGCAATAGCGGCTAAAAAACTAATCCCCACAGCAGTCATTTGATTTGCATTACCTGTAAAAGCACTGATATGGGCTTTAATTGAGTCAGTAGAGGTCGGTACAAAATTATTGAAAATAAAATTTTCAATTGCTAATCGTGTATCTTCAAAGCCCGGAAATGCCGAAAAGATAGCAACGCCAACTGCAATCAATGGCACAAGTGATAGCAAAGTTACGTATGCTAAATACCCCGCATTAATCGTAATTTGATCTTCTTGGCAACGCCTAAAGTAGCGTAACCACCACTGAGGTTGTTGTCTTCCCCATGCTTTTATATGCAGTTCATATTGTTCAATCTTTTCACGCATAATGTACTTAATTCTTAAAAACACTTTGCACATCATAACAATCAGCTACATAATTTACAGCAACATACTAAGAAAATAGGTTGAATATGAAACACTTTACACTCGCTGCCACACTATGTTTTGTACTTACAGGCTGCCAAACTGCATACTATTCGGCAATGGAACAAGTCGGTGTTCACAAACGAGATATTCTAGTTGATCGCGTCGAAGCAACCAAAGAATCACAGCAAGAGTCACAACAAGAATTTCAGTCTGCTCTTGAACGACTCACGACTCTCATCAACTTTGATGGTGGCGAGTTGCAATCAGCCTATAACCAACTTAATGATGACTATGAATCCAGTTTATCAGCCGCAACTGATGTGAGTCGTAACATAGATAAAGTTGAAGATGTTGCTGGTGCTTTATTCAGTGAATGGGAAGAAGAACTGACACAATACTCTAGTGCAACACTAAAACGAGAAAGTGAAAAGAAACTCAAACAAACACAGCGCCAATTTGATAAATTACTACGCTCAATGCGCAGCAGTGAAAAGAAGATGCAGCCAGTGTTATCATCGTTAAAAGACAATGTCTTATATTTAAAGCATAACCTAAATGCACAAGCCATAGCAGCCATACGAGGCGAATTTAAAAGCTTAAAAAGCGATATCCAATCGCTGATAGACGATATGAACCGCTCTATCGCTGACTCAAATAAGTTCATTGCACAAATGAATAATAAAAATACATAACCTGAGTTCTATATAAAAACTAAAGCCGAGTTACCTTTATGCTCGGCTTCTTTGCTTGAAATGTATAAACAATCAACCCCGCCATTAACTTCACCATAAATGACATGCAGCTACGATGCCTTGTGTGACCTATTTGAGCTATGTTTCTGGAGGCTGCAACAGTTTTAGTACTCATAACCTTGCCCACTATTATGGATCCTGACCTACGTCAGGAAGACAACGAGGTGAGCGTAATAAAAACCCCACCTCTAA
>NZ_JAGJEK010000033.1:0-59921 GCF_018101015.1 Pseudoalteromonas sp. MMG005
CACCCACATTTTTACCCATGGCAAATTTAGTACGGTTTGAAATACGGCCGATATGTGCGTCTACAGTAATCGTCGCCAGTAAAATGACAGTTAAACTAGATAAGCATTGTTCTAATTAGAAAAATTTAAGTTACATGCAAAAAAACAAAAAAGATGACACAATCAGTTAGTGGCATCTTGCCTAGATAATAGGTTCTCTTTTAGTCGGGATACACAATGTAAAAGCGTGCTCTAAACCTAACTCAGATTGTTTTTATATATAAAGCTGAATATGTTGTTTAGTATTTGTTTTTGCAATACTTTACGATCAACGCCGTGCCTATCTTTGCAAATTGGGACACCGTTTGCTTCTAACGCCAAGTCGCACTGATCAATATAAATAAAGTGTCCTGCACCTTGTTCTATGCCTATTAATTGAGCATTTTGTATATGGCTCGCGAAGTATTTAGCATGTTCAATATAGGGTAAGAAGTCGTTATTCACTGAGCCTATCACTAGCGTAGGGGCACTGATACCTTGTAAACTTTGTCTGCTTGTTGCATGGCCTAAGGCGGGATCTAATGCGATAGCGGCAATAATTCTATCGTCTTGCATTTGGTCTTGTAGTTGTCCAATTTTGGTTACTAATTCTTGACTCATTGGCTTTCGTTGATTTTGCATACTGTAGAGACAGCCCTTATCTTGATGTGCTTTTCTTGAAGCGCAATAAGCCTCTGACTTACCGGCCTCTAATTTTGCTCCCAAAGTTGCAAGCGCAGTGAAACCACCCGAAGAGTGCCCTAAAATCAATACTCTATCGGTTTTTAATTGAATATTAAATAACTGGCTTTTAGCTAAACTGTCAATGGTAAAGCTGACATCTTGTGGACGGTTCCAAAATTGCGAAGCAGCTTTTGAGTCAATCGTTTCTGGGCCATACACCCATGATTCACCGTAGTGAGCAACTCCAGCAACCAGCCAACCTTGTGAGGCTAACGCATAGCCTAGCCAATTCATGGAACGTGGAGAACCAAAAGCTCCGTGAGAAATTATTGCGACACATTGAGGGTTTTGTGCTGTAGATAAACATATTTGAGCATTGCATGGTTTCGAGTCACTTTGATACCAAAATTTAACTTTAGTAGGTCGGTTGGCTTGCTAAAAGTGCTAGCAGTAAAAAAAGAGTGTAGCTAATTTTGTTGGTTAAAGAAGTCATGGCTCTCTCTATTTGTTATTCTTTGAAAGTTCGATTCAATAACTATACGCAAGTACTGAAGATAAACTGTGCAGAAAGTGCGGTTTTGTCAAAAGTTACAATTATTTTTCTTCAATAGCAAAATACAATTCAGTTTCAATCAAGTCTGGCTCGGTATTAGTCGGGTTATTTAAATACAACTGCACGATTTGTTGATCTTTTAGTTTTATATTATTGGGTAACACCCATTGTGAATAAACCTGAGAAATTGTTTGCCACATTGTGTCATGCGGACCTATGTGTTTAAAACAAGCCCATACTCCCGCTTGCCATTGAAAAACGTCTAGCTTGTCTTTATGGGCTGATAAGCCTTCAGAAAAACCTGCAAAAAATACGCTTTCTGTTTGCTCTTTGACCCAAGGGTTGTCAACAGCAACACCAATAGGCTGTAATTGAAAATAGTTCAGTGGTTCTGCGATGGTAGCTAAGCGGGCATATAATTTCCCTGCTACAGTAGAAAAAGACTGTTTGTCGAACCCTTTACCGTAAAGCCCATAAACTGTTTGAGTAGGTCGTGTTTTTAATATGGGGGTGAGTATTTTCTCTTTGTGCCGTTTTTTGGGAGGCAAGCTCCCAGCTCGTTCATTTCTCGGCAGCTTTCCTCTAATAATATCACTGGGTGTAACAGAAAAGTTCTTCTTAAATGCTCGAGAAAAAGATGACGCTGAGTCATACCCAACAGAAATAGCAACATCTATTATATTTTCATTTCCTTGTTTTATCAGGTGCAATGCTTTTTCAAGTTTTTGCCGCTGAATAAATTCGCCTAATTGAAATCCGGTGGCAGCAAAAAATAGTCGGTTAAAATGAAACTTCGAATAACCCGTATATGCAGAAAGCGCATCCAAACTAATCTGCTGCTCACTGTGGTCATACACATATTGTCCGACTAAGCTAATGATTCTCGCGTTACTATTTAGATTATTGCTCATTTTGTATTAGATTCTTTGGCTACAGTCAATGAGTTATAACAGTACTTTATACTAAAATATCAGTTTGCTGCAATACATTGGGTCGTTCATATTTTAGGTTGTACGAAGAGTTAGAGTTGCCAACTTTTAGGTTTAAATAAAATGAGTGCATAAATGAGGCTGTAAGAGTAACAAAGCTTGTCACTCTGTTTTATCTTTAAACTCACATAAATCTTTAATGAGACAGGAGCCTCATTTGGGTTTGCAGGCGGTACAGACATAACGGCCATGTAAAATACGCCAGTGGTGTACATCGACTTTAAATTCAGCAGGCACTACCTTTAAAAGCTTCTGTTCCACTTCTTCCACGTTTTTACCCAGTGCAGTTAGGTACGCAATTTATGTGGGTGTCTACAGCGATTGTAGGCCAATCAAAGGAGAGGTAAATAATGTCCAGTAATAACGATTTTCTTCAAAACTTAATTTTAGTTTATTAAACAATGTTTTATAGGCTACGCATAGGAGTTTGCACTTATTTTAAATCAGCTTTAGAGCAAAAATTGAAGAAATTTTGCATTTCAGTGATTGACAAGAGACCAGTGTTCTCTTAACCTTGTTTTAAGAGACTGGTAGACACTTAAATTAAATGTATGAATTGGAAACGTGCTAGAACAGATGAAAGAAAGAATGAGCGAAAGGAAGCTATTTATGACGCTGCCTATACATTGTTTAAAGCAAAAGGTTACGACAAGGTTAGTTTTAATGGTATTGCATCTGAAGCCGGTTTTACTAAATCTAATATGTATCGTTACTTTAGCTCTAAAGAAGAGATCTTTTTAAATGTTTTTGCAAGCTTGTTTGAGCAGTGGTTTGATAATTACTGCGCACGGCTTCAAAAACTGAAAGAAAATGAATGTGTGGATAATTTCACCGAAGCTTGGGTTGGTTCTTTTTCAGAGCACCCCAAACTAATGGATTTGATGCCAATTCTTTTTTCGTCTTTAGAAAAAAATAGTTCTTATGAGCAGCTACAAGCGTTTAAGCGATTGTCAAAAAACTTGTTATATAGAATCACTTTGGAAATAAGCCGGATCTACCCATCAGTGCAGGGGGAAAAAGCTTTTAAGTTTCTTAATCTTGGCTATGCGGCAACAGTAAATTGCTGGACTGCAAATTCACAAAGTGAAGCACTAAAAAAACTCTACGAAGATGAGGAATTCAAAGATCTGAAGCCAAATTTTGAATATGACCTTTCAGAGTCAATAACAATTGTTATTCGAGGCTTAAAACTTGAGTAGCCAGCAAATTTAATCACATTGACACTTTTGCCAATAGAGAATCTAAATTTTACTAAATTTACTATGGAAAAAATAGCATGACACATCACACAGAAAAATCACTTAAAGTAAATATACCTGCACATAAAGTTTGGCAAGTTTTGGCAGACTTTAGCGGCATTGAAAAGTTTGCAACAACAATTAAATCATCCTCTATTGTTGGCAACAAAACCAGTGGTCTGGGCGCAAAACGAAAGTGTACTTTTGACAATAACTCAAGTTTGGTAGAAGAGGTTATCGATTATCAAGAAGGGCAAGGATATCGAATGGTTATTTCTGATCATTCCCTGCCGTTAGAAAGTATGTATGCTGAAATGAAAGTGAAGGCGATTGACGAAAATACCAGTGAAATCTACATGTCTGCCGATTTTGTTGTTAAAGGTGGGGTTTTTGGTAAGTTGGTGGGGCATATGCTAATGCGGCCAATGATGAAGGGAGTATTTACTAAGGTTATGAGTGGCTTAGCTTATTACACTGTTACCGGAGAACGTGTAGATAAAACACTCCCTAAAAAGGAAGTGTTTAGTAATATAATTATTAGTTAGAATAATCTGATTTATTTTTAAATTCACACAAGTCTTTCATAATACACGCGCCACATTTGGCTTTTGAGTAACATGGGCATGACGACCATGTAAAATTAGCCAGTGGCACACATCAACTTTGAATTCTGCAGATACAGCTTTTGAGTATTTTATAAGGTACTTGAATTCAGGATGAAACGCTCTTAAGGAGATAAATGCAAATTGTATCTTTGTTAACTCAAAGTAGTAGTTTCCCTGAAGCCGCGGATTATTGAGAACAACAGGAAAGGCAATCATAAACAGTTTAATAGAGTTATTTAACTAACTCGCATGTAGTTATATACACTTAAGCGAAAGCTTTCTCTTCATATAAGGAGGCTAAAATGCGCAGATATGCCAATTTAACCGATCTTTTTTGTCTTATGACTTCAAGAGTAATTGAGGAATTATTTAGCTTTATTAATGAGTAGAAGGCTTAATGACCATTATGAGTTTAATGCGTGGCAATTAAGCTCATAACTTTTAACGTAAACTCATAACCGTTGCTGTTACTGTTACTGTTTACTCTGTTTTATCTTTAAACTCACACAAATCTTCAATGAGGCAAGAGCCACATTTAGGTTTACGGGCGGTACAGACATAACGACCATGTAAAATAAGCCAGTGATGTACATCGACCTTAAACTCTGCAGGTACAACTTTCTCAAGCTTTTTTTCGACTTCAACCACGTTTTTACCCATGGCAAATTTAGTGCGGTTTGATACGCGGTCGATATGTGTGTCTACAGCAATCGTCGGCCAACCAAAAGCGGTATTCAGCACAACATTAGCCGTTTTTCTGCCAACTCCAGGGAGAGCTTCGAGGGCTTCACGATTTTCAGGCACAATAGAGTTGTGTTTTTCAACAAGAATATGGCACATCTTATAAACGTTATTGGCTTTTGAATTAAACAAACCAATGGTTTTTATATAGTCTCTCAGTCCTTCAAGGCCAAGGTCAATGATGGCTTGTGGTGTATTAGCAACCGGAAAGAGTTTTCTGGTGGCTTTATTAACACCTACATCAGTGGCTTGTGCTGAAAGTGTGACGGCCACTAATAGCTCAAAAGGGGAAGAATATTCAAGCTCAGTTTCAGGATGAGGGTTGTCATCTCTTAACCGAGTGAGAATTTCATAACGTTTTACTTTATTCATGACGGTAGATACTTATTGTTACGTTAAATTGGTTACTCGGGCTCGCGGCGCTTTTTCTGGTTGTGCCACAGGGCTTGCCTTTGCTTTTATTTGTGTATCAATCACGTTTTTCCCTGCAATGAGCAATCCTAATCCCAAAAAGGCCCCTGGGGGTAAGATTGCAACGAGAAATTGATTATCAAAAGTGAATAGCTCGATGCGCAGTACAGTTGCCCAAGCGCCTAACAGTAGGTCGGCCCCATCAAACAAAGTACCTTGGCCAATTATTTCACGCATTGCCCCTAGCACGATGAGTACCACCGCAAAGCCCAGCCCCATCATCACGCCATCCCATGCAGAGAGCAGCGGGTTGTTTTTTGATGCAAATGCTTCAGCACGACCAATAATAGCGCAATTAGTCACGATCAAAGGAATAAAGATCCCGAGGGATTGATACAAGCCAAAGGTATACGCATTCATTAATAATTGTACTATGGTGACAAACGCCGCAATTATCATCACGAAAACTGGGATCCGAATGTCTTTAGGCACCCAATTTCTAACGACAGACACGGTAATGTTAGAGCCAACCAATACTAACAACGTTGCTAATCCCAGTCCAAGTGCATTCGTTACTGTACTGGTGACTGCCAGAAGAGGGCATAGCCCGAGCAATTGCACAAGTGCAGGGTTATTACCCCACATGCCTTCTTTCATTAGTGACTTAAATTGACTCATTGTGTATCTCCACAGGCATTCTCAGCATTAAATAGCGCTTCAAAATTTTGTTTGGCGTACCAAGCTGCTTGCTTTACTGAACTTACAACAGCACGTGGGGTGATCGTAGCCCCCGTAAATTGATCAAATTGACCCGCGTCTTTTTTCACAGCAAAGCGTGGATCTGTTTGCGATTCAATTACCATACCATTGAAAGTCGTGATCCAATCAGATTTAGCCAGTTCCACTTTATCACCAAGCCCTGGCGTTTCCTCGTGGCGTGTGACACGGACCCCCGAAATTCTGCCGTCAGCATGTATGGCGCTGAGTACATCTATGTTACCGCTGTAACCGTGCGGTGTTGTATGACGCACAAGCACAGCGGATGGCGCATCATTCTTGTAAGCTCTATATAGCGTGTACGGCCCATTAGGGCCAAGTTCAGGTGCATTACTGAGCACACAATCTTTATAAAGCACATTATCATATTCATTATGTGGCAATACTTGTCCTAACAGCCCCATTAAATGTTGCTGCTCTTGTTCATTGATGCGCTCAGCAGTGAGTGTTTGTACCAATGCCACACTTCCTGTCGTTATTAAAGCAAAGGCAGTAAGAATTGCGCCATTTTTATACATAGATTGAACAATCATTTACTCGCTCCATGTCCGTATGTGCGTGGCTGGGTATAGTGGTCAATCAAAGGCACGGCCATGTTGAGCAGTAATACAGCAAATGCGACGGCGTCCGGATACCCGCCAAATTGGCGAATTACGTACACTAACACACCAATGCTAGCGCCGAAAATAAGCCTGCCTTTATCGGTGGTACAGGCGGAGACAGGGTCTGTTGCGATAAAAAACGCTCCCAACATCGTAGCACCACTGAGTAAGTGAAATAATGACCCAGCTTGAGATCCTGAATCGGCAATGTATCCAATTGCGCTACATAAAGCTAATGCTCCTATGAAAGCGGTAGGAATGTGCCAATTTATAACTTTGGCCTTCAATAAATACAGACCACCGATTAAGTAAGCGACGTTCACCCATTGCCATCCAAGGCCTGCATAGGCTGAAAATTGCGATTGATTCATTGCTTCTGACACAGTTAAATTTTGGCTCACTGCGGTTTTTACCGTGTCTAGAGGCGTTGCCATTGTGGTACCATCGATTGATGTACGCAGTGTATCGAGCGTCAAGCCTGTGCTATTTGTTTGAGTGAAAATGATGGTTAATTGATCTAAAAAGCTAATAGGGGAAGCTAATAAGTGATCCACAGGCATCCAACTTGTCATTTGCACAGGAAAAGAGATCAGTAATAAAACATACGCCCCCATTGCTGGGTTAAATAAATTAAAACCCAAACCACCATATAACTGCTTTACCATACCAATCGCAAACACAATACCAACGACAATAACCCACCAAGGAGCGAGCGAAGGGATACTGACTGCGAGTAAAACTGCGGTTAACCAAGCACTTCCATCACTTAGTGAGGGCAAAATAGGTCGATTGCGTAACTTTAAAATAGCCGCTTCTACAAGAGAGGCCGTAATGATGGCAATAATAAGTTGTATGAGCACGCCAAAACCAAAAAAGTAGGCTTGTGTGAGTATGCCCGGAATACATGCGCACATTACCGTAATCATTAACTTACTCACAGATTTTTGGCTGTGATTATGCGGCGATGAAGCCATAGTCAGTTTCATGACGGGTCATTTCCTTCTTGTTCTTTGGCTTTTTTCTTTGCTTTTGCACGTGCTATTGCAGCGGCAACGGCGGCTTTACGTGGGTCAACTTCGGCTGCTGGTTGTTCAGCATCTATTGAGTCAATCGGGGGTTCTATTGTCCCCCGTATTGGTTGCGAGTCTGTATTGTTAACCTCAGCTTCATTCGCTTGCGCAAGCTTTGCGGCTTTTTTGGCCTTAGCACGGGCAATCGCTGCGGCAACGGCCGCCTTACGCGGGTCTTCCTCTGTAGCTGCTTCTTCTTCAGTGGCAACGGCGTGAGCAGGGGGGTTAACAGGTGCCTCACTGGCATCATTAGTTTCGCTGGCTTTTGCGGCTTTTTTGGCCTTAGCACGGGCAATCGCTGCGGCAACGGCCGCCTTACGCGGGTCTTCCTCTGTAGCGGTTTCTTTTTCAGTGGCTACGGCGTGAGCTGGGGGATTAACAGGGGCGTCACCCGCATCATTAGTTTCGCTGACTTTTGCGGCTTTTTTGGCCTTAGCACGGGCAATCGCTGCTGCAACAGCCGCTTTACGTGGGTCAGCGTTAACCGCTTCGGACTTACTATCTACCGCATCAACTGTTTCATGAGGCGCAGCGTTAATATCCGTGTCACTGTCTAGCGTTTGAGCGGCTTTTTTCTCTTTAGCACGGGCGATAGCTGCAGCAACCGCGGCTTTTCTTGGTTCCGTTTTACTTGAATTGAGTTCAGCCTTAGGCGCACCATTATCTTCAGCAAGCTTTGCGGCTTTTTTGGCTTTAGCACGCGCTACGGCGGCAGCAACGGCAGACTTGTTGTCATTGCTATTTACTTCCGCGGTTTGCTTTTGCGCTTTATAGTTACGGGCTTGTTCTTTACGTTTGGCACGCTCTAATACCACTTCACTGTTATCAGGCTCGAGAGTGCCATCCGCCATTTTCTTCGCTTTCGCACGCTCAATTGCGGCCTGTACGGCTGATTGTTCACCCTGTTTTTTAGCAACACGGGATAACGCATCGGCCACTTTCGCTTTTTCTGCAGCAGGCTTAGCTGCTCGGGAAGGTGAGCGTGTATGTCTATTCTTACGCTCAGCTTGCTCCTGCTCTAATCGTGCCTTTCTCGCTTCAAATCGGACTTTAGCGCGTTCCGCGTTTACTTGTTCTATTTTTTGTTCTCGGATTTCTGCTTTTGCAACACGGTAGTACTGTACTAATGGGATTTCGCTAGGACAAACATAAGAGCAGGCACCACATTCGATACAATCAAATAAGTTGTAATCTTCTAACTTGTCGTACTCTTTGCCTTTGGCAAACCACTGTAATTGTTGGGGCAATAAAGTCTGCGGACAAACATCTGCGCATGCACTGCAGCGTATACAGGCTTTTTCTTCTCCTGGTTCTGCAAGCTCAGTATTATCTGGTGCCAGAATACAGTTAGTTGTTTTGACAACAGGGATCCTCACCGAGGGAAGGGTAAAGCCCATCATTGGACCGCCCATAACAACACGTTGTGCGTCTACAGGTTCGAAGCCTTGGCTATCAAGTAGGTGTTTAATTTCAGTACCAATGAGCGCCCACACATTTTGTGGTCGCTTTATGGTGTTACCAGTGACTGTAACAACACGTTCTATTAGTGGTTTACCGGCAAATACTGCTTCACTAACAGCAAACAGTGTTCCAACATTTTGCACTAGAACACCGATATCAGCGGGGATCCCGCCACTGGGCACTTCCTTTGAAGTGAGTACACGTATTAATTGTTTTTCCCCTCCAGAGGGGTAAAGAGTGGGAATCGCTTTCACGAGAATTTTTTTATTGTGCTGGCAGGCTTGCTGCATCGCGCTGATAGCATGCGGTTTATTATCTTCTATACCGATGAGGATGAGCTCTGGAGTCAAAAGTTGCTGCATCACTTCAATACCTTTGACTATTTGGTCTGCGTGTTCACGCATTAACATATCGTCAGCGGTGATATAGGGTTCACACTCAACACCATTGATGACAAGAAACTCAACAGGTCGTTGGCTATCGGCTTTGATATAAGTTGGAAAACCCGCGCCTCCCATACCGGCTATACCAGCGTTATGAATAATATCAATCAATGCTTGGTGCGATAGAGTATCAATATGTGTATTTTCAGTTAGGGGTATCCATGTATCTTTGCCATCAGGCGTTAAAATAATACTGAGCTCAGGTAAGGCTGACGGGTGCGCTGATGGCATGGCTGCAATATTGGTTATCTCACCAGAGGTAGGTGCATGAATAGGCAAAGACCAGTTACCACTGGGCTGAGTTAAAGCTTGGCCTTTTAATACGGTTTGACCTTTACTTACAATTAACTGACCATTTGCACCAATATGCTGTTTGAGCGGTAGTATGAGCTTTTCGGGTAACGGTAAACGTGCAATCGGCGCGTGATTTGACAATGATTTTTGTTGTGGAGGATGGACGCCTCCTGGGAATTGCCACAATGTGCCATTTTCTATTTGTTCAAGTAATGTATCCACTTAAACCTCTTAATCTATTTGCGTCACGGCAATGGCGTTGATTTGCCATTTCCATGTTTGCTTAGTTTGTTCGACGGGAAGCATATCAATACAGTCAACTGGACAAGGTTCAACACATAAGTCACACCCAGTACATTCATCATCAATAACGGTGTGCATTTGGCGAGTGGCTCCAACAATGGCATCCACAGGACATGCTTGAATACATTTGGTGCATCCAATACATTCATCTTCTCGGATATAAGCAACGGTTTTTATGGGTTCAGCTTCTTCACCGCCAGCAAGGGGTTTCGCATCGACACCCATTAAGTCAGCAAGTTTCTTGACCGTTGCATCACCCCCTGGAGGGCATTTATTGATTTCGTCACCATTTGCAATGGCTTCTGCATACGGGCGACAACCAGGGTAGCCACATTGTCCACATTGTGTTTGCGGTAATATCGCGTCGACTTGCTCTACAATAGGGCTACTTTCAACACGATATTTTACGGCAGCGTAGCCTAAGATGAGTCCAAAAACGAGCGCTAATGAGCCAAGCGCAATTAAAGCGTACATCAAGGTCATGGTTATAATTTCACTAATCCAGAAAAGCCCATAAAGGCAAGAGACATTAGGCCAGCAGTGACCATAGCAATAGAAGCCCCCTTAAAGGGTGAGGGCACATCAGCAACGGCTAATCGTTCCCTAAGAGCGGCAAATAAAATTAATACCAGAGAAAACCCAACTGCCGCACCAAAGCCATAGACGGCAGATTCAATAAAGGAGTGATCGTTTTTTATGTTTAATAACGCCACGCCAAGCACGGCACAGTTGGTGGTTATCAAGGGTAAAAATATGCCCAGTAATCGATATAGGGTAGGGCTGGTTTTACGTACCACCATTTCTGTAAATTGCACAACAACAGCAATGACCAAAATAAAGCTCATGGTTCTCAAAAACTCAAGGTCGAGTGGCTGCAAAATATATTGATTGACTAAATAACTTGTCACTGACGCTAATGTCAGTACAAATGTGGTCGCTAAAGACATACCGACGGCGGTGTCGAGCTTCCCAGATACCCCCATAAATGGACATAAGCCAAGAAATTGCACTAACACAAAGTTATTTACCAGCACGGTGCCGATAAGCAACATAATATATTCAGTCATTACAGCCCCTTTTGCTAAAAACTGAGGTATTTTTTGTTTGGTCGCGATTTTAGCAATTTTAACCGAGAAGATCATAATTAATGTAAACACATTTAATGGATATCTTGATGAACTGCGCGCATTTGTTGACAGTTAAGTCTATTCATTTCAAAGTAAACAAGGCCAGAGTTGGCCTTGTTGGTTATACGGACTGACGTGGTATTTAGATTTCTTTTGGTTTTTCTATGTAATACCCTTGAACGCCATCTAAGCAAAGCGTTTCGACAATATGCTTTTCTTCTTGGCTTTCAACACCCTCTGCAAATACACTAACCCCAATTCGGTGGGCAAGGTCAACCATTAACCTCATGAAATATTGATTGTTTTTGTCTTCTTCTAAACCTCGCGTGTAACTGGCATCCATTTTTATAAAGTCGGGTTTTAGATCTCGGAAAAATTTGAATGAGGTTAAACCAACACCAAAACGTTCTACAGTGATACGTGCGCCAACTCTGTGCACCATATCAATAAAGCGCTTACTGGCCTTAATGTTTTGTTGTAATCCAAACTCACTGACCTCAAAGACCAATTTTGACGCTATATTGGCATCTTTCAATAAACGTCGTTCTAGCCATATAACGAATTGATCACTGTGAGCACTTGATGCAGTCACGTTAATACCAAAGAATTTTTCGGTAAAATTACGTGATTTAATAAGCTCAAGGGAGCTGTCAATAATTAATTTATCAATTTCAATGGCCATATCAAGCTTTTCAGCCATCGCTAAAAAAGACGCTGTTGGCAGCATTTGGCCTTCTTCAGTTTTGAATCTAGCTTGTATCTCAGCATAGGCTTTGACATTTTTGCCAATTGGCATGATGTTTTGCATCATTAAGCTTACGCGTTTTGAATCAATCACATCGTGAATAACTTTACGCCAGTTTTGGTTACCGAACCCAGCCCCTACATTATTAACCAGATCTGATTCTCGCTGAATATGCCATGCATTGGCTTGTTTACTTTGCGCCATGCTCATCGCGTTATCTACGACGGATAGGAGTTCACCAAGCGGTTTGCCGGTTTCGTATGGCACTATTCCTGTATTCGCTACAGAGCTTAGCTCTTGATTTTGTTGGAATTGTGTAAATCTTGCTTGTAAAGTCTCGCCAAAATGTTCCGCTTCTTTTGTGGGTACATTGGGTAATATAACCGCAAAGTCAGAACTATTTAGTCTGAATGTTTGGCTGCCGGTATAAGTGCCACTGACGTGTTTTATGATATCAGAAACCGACTTTATGTATTCATCGCCTTTTTGGTAGCCTCGTGTTTGGTTGATTACCTGCAATTCACTACAGCGGATCATCGCTAAAGTACCAAAACTTTTCTTACTGGTTGATTCAATTTGATGTTCGTAATATTCCACAAACATATTGCGATTACCTAGCCCGGTAATAACATCTTTATAAGCTTCTTGCTTTATACTCTGCGCCGCGGTTTGAATGTCTTCTTGTTTGCTTTTCAAAAAGTGTGCTAAGCGATTAAACGAAGGAGCGAGTTCGGCACTGAGGGCTTGCATTTTTGAGGTGTTAAATTCATTTTCAATGCTTTCAGTGACTTGGTTTTGCGTTATATAAACATCAACGGCATTTGCCACTGTAATACTGACATTACGATTCAAACGCTTATATATTGCTTTCATGTAAATTATTGGAATAAACGCAACCAAAGCTGTCAGCACAAAAAGTAGTAATAATGCTTGTTGTAAAAGCTGCGCTTGGCTTTGCGCATTGATCACAAATTCAATTTTAATGTCTTTGGCAATATTCACTGAAAACTGCGGGCGAATTGCATTGATGCTGTTTTCAATAATGTTTGTTAGAAAAGGTAGGGGAGTTGGGGCATTTATATTCAACACCGTATCACCATTAAAATCACGAACAATGAAGGTTGAGAATACGTTACCACTGGCCAATGCTTGGCGTATATGCTCAGGCGTTACGTTTTCCATTGTTTTGTTTTGAATATATTGGGTTACCATTACTTGAGAGCTTCTTTGTGCTTTGCTCACAGCTGAATCAAAACTTGAAGCAAAAAAGAATGTGCCTATAAGTGAAAATGTTAACCACAGAGACAATTGTAAAAATATAAGTTTTTTAAAACCAGCCATTGTTTTATCTATCTGTTAAGGAAGAGAAATTTTTGTATTTTTAGTAACCAAAAGAGGTTTTCAGAAAACTTTTGTAGAGTAGTGCAAATAAGAGGAAAAGTCTAATAGATTCGTTATATTGGCTCCCCCTCCCCGACTCGAACGGGGGACCTGCGGATTAACAGTCCGTCGCTCTAACCAACTGAGCTAAGGGGGAACTATATAAGATGTGTGATATTGGCTCCCCCTCCCCGACTCGAACGGGGGACCTGCGGATTAACAGTCCGTCGCTCTAACCAACTGAGCTAAGGGGGAACAATTATCACATAACGATTTGGCTCCCCCTCCCCGACTCGAACGGGGGACCTGCGGATTAACAGTCCGTCGCTCTAACCAACTGAGCTAAGGGGGAATCGTTATATTAAGAAATTTGGCTCCCCCTCCCCGACTCGAACGGGGGACCTGCGGATTAACAGTCCGTCGCTCTAACCAACTGAGCTAAGGGGGAATCGTTATATTAAGAAATTTGGCTCCCCCTCCCCGACTCGAACGGGGGACCTGCGGATTAACAGTCCGTCGCTCTAACCAACTGAGCTAAGGGGGAAGCGTGTATCTCTCAACGGGGCGAAATATTAATGACACACGTGCAAGGTGTCAACTAATAAAATGCGAGAAAATCAAAAAACTGTGTTGTTCGGTGGATTTATACTCGATTTGATGGTTTTTATGGCGAATTTGCGCCAGAGACTTTTAGTTTTTTATAAATTGAACACAAAGCAAGTCGCGACAAGGGGATACGAAAGTGACAAATTTTAAGCGTTAAGTCTTTTTTTTAAACAAAAGCTCTGTTTTTACAAAATTAAATAAGATCTTATACTTACTATAGCGATCTATTTCTTAAGATCTCACATTTTGATAGACAAAACTTTGCATACTATAGGAATATGTCAGGTGATTTGTGCTGATTGATGAATCATTTTCAGTAGTTCTATCTAGCTATTTTTTTTTCTACCAACAAAACAGATGGTTATAATTTTTTTGTGTAGAGTGAAATGAAAGTAAGGTGTGCCCACATAGCATAAAAAAATTGTTTGGCAGGTCGAGATCAACAAACGTATGTATAAAGATCAAGCAAGGCGAAGTACAGGTGAATATTTGATCGTGCCGTAGGGCCTTATTTTATTGGTGTTTATAGAGTTACCCACAGAATCTGTGGATAACATTGTTTATTAATATTTAAGAAGTGTGTCAAAGCCATGAATATAGGGCCTTGTAGACATTTCAATAAGTTTTTATAAATTATTTTTATTGTTATTTATCAATGCTTTAAATATATACCAAGGAAAAGAAAGATTATTTGCCATGAATGAACCTTTTGTGACCATACGAAGATTTTTCTGTGCAAAAAAAATACCGTTATTTGTCGAAATTGTAAGCAAATTGTCATCTAAAGGCTTTAGCGCTACTTTTAGAGCTTATTCCATGCAAAATAGCACTGAAAAGCTGATCCTTGCGTTTTTTTAGGCAATAAAGTAATTATTCGGCTTATTGTCTGGGTTTAGAAGAGGGGATGATCTAGAATACTTGGCTTAATAAGAGAGGCTTAAAACGTATGGCATCTGTGCAGCAGTCAGACAAAGTAAATGACATTCTTGAAGGGTCAATCCCACGAACTTTAAAGAGAATGACCATCCCCATGATATTCGGCATGATCACGCTGATGATGTTCAACCTAGTTGATACTTTTTTTATAAGTATGTTGGGGACCGAGCAATTAGCTGCAGTGAGTTTTACATTCCCCGTTACTTTTACTGTTATTAGCTTAGCAATCGGGCTCGGCATCGGCACGTCAGCCGTTATTGCAAAAGCCCTGGGGAGCGGCAATATAGAAGAAGCGAGGTTTGATGCAACGGTTGCACTGCTTATGTCAGCTGTATTTGTTTTTTTATTATCATTGATTGGTTTTTTGTTAATTGAACCAATATTTTCTCGCTTAGGTGCAAACCAAGATGTCATGCCTTACATTTATGACTACATTTCGATTTGGTTTTTAGGCAGCGTATTTTTAATAACGCCCATGATTGGTAACTCGGTGCTTAGGGCCAGTGGTGATACAAAAACACCGAGCTACATTATGGGGCTCGCAGGACTAATAAACGCAATATTAGACCCTCTTTTAATTTTTGGAGTAGGGCCTTTTCCTGAACTCGGTATTAAAGGCGCTGCGATTGCGAGTGTTATAGCATGGTCTGTCGCGGTAGGTATTATTTTATATTTATTGGCTGTCAAAAAGCGTCTCCTCAGTATGAATCCAGGTCAACAGGGAGTGCTAAGTGCGAGTAAGAAAATTCTTAAAATAGGTTTCCCCGCAGCTGGTGCAAATATGTTGACGCCCATAGCCATGGCAGTAATGACTGCTATCGTTGCGTCGTATGGTCCCCAAGCGGTTGCTGCGTTTGGAGTGGGTAGTCGTATAGAGTCTATAGCGAGCTTAGTTGTGTTAGCGTTGTCGATGACACTTCCGCCTTTTGTTAGCCAAAATTATGGCGCACAAAACTTCGATAGAGTTAAACAAGCATATAAAAGCAGTTTAAAATTTGTGATGTATTTTCAGTTTGCAATTTATGCCGTGCTATTGGCGAGCTCTAGCTTAATTAGTCGCACTTTTGGTAATGACCCTGAAGTTATCCGTGTAATTGAGCTGTTTATTTATATTTTGCCTCTGAGCTATGGATTTCAGGGGGTTATTATATTGACGAACTCGTCTTTGAACGCGTTGCATAAACCGATGAATGCACTGGTGTTGAGTGTTGTTCGTTTGTTTGTTTTTTATGTACCATTGGCATTTGTTGGTTCGCACTTTTGGGGGCTACAAGGGTTATTTTTTGGCGCCGCGTTTGGTAACTTATTGACAGCTATCGTGTCTTATCAGTGGTTCTGTCGCAGTCTGGAGCGTATGCATCGAGCATCTATAGAGAGGTCAACATCATGAGTGATGACGTGTTTGAATTGGTATCTGAGTTCACCCCAAATGGCGACCAACCAAGTGCAATAGCCCAATTATGTGAGGGGCTGGAATCGGGACTGGCGCACCAAACTTTGTTAGGAGCAACAGGGACGGGTAAAACTTTTACGATGGCCAACATTATTAGCAATTTGAATCGGCCAACTATTATCATGGCGCATAATAAAACTCTAGCGGCTCAGTTGTACGGCGAGATGAAAGAGTTTTTCCCCAAAAATTCTGTGGAATACTTTGTCTCGTATTACGACTATTACCAGCCGGAAGCGTATGTTGTCGCCAGCGATACTTTTATTGAAAAAGATGCCTCGATAAATGAACATATTGAACAAATGCGCTTATCAGCGACTAAAGCATTATTAGAGCGTAGAGATACAATCATTGTTGCTTCCGTGTCTGCGATTTATGGCTTGGGTGATCCTGACTCATATATGAAAATGATGCTGTTGCTAAAAGTAGGTGAAAGTATCAACCAGCGCGATATGTTAAGGCGCTTGGCTGAATTACAATATACACGTAATGATATCGACTTTAGTCGAGGCACATACCGAGTTCGTGGGGAGGTGATTGATATTTTCCCTGCTGAGTCAGATACATATGCGGTGCGGGTTGAGATGTTTGACGATGAAATTGAACGTTTAAGTATTTTCGACCCCCTTACTGGCGCTGTTGAGAAGCATCTCGTTAGAGCCACTATTTACCCAAAAACTCACTATGTTACACCAAGAGAGAAAATCCTTGGGGCGATAGACAACATCAAAGATGAATTGAAAATACGGCGAGAGCAATTAATATCTAACCATAAGTTAGTTGAAGAGCAACGTGTGGCTCAACGTACGCAATATGATATTGAAATGATGACCGAGCTTGGGTATTGCTCTGGCATTGAAAACTATAGCCGTTATCTTTCAGGCAGAAACCCAGGTGAGGCACCTCCTACTTTACTTGATTACTTGCCAGACAATGCGTTAATGATCATTGATGAGTCTCACGTGACAGTATCTCAAATTGGCGCGATGTATAAGGGGGATAGAAGCCGCAAAGAAAATCTGGTTGAGTATGGATTTAGATTGCCTTCGGCAATGGACAATAGGCCATTGAAGTTTGATGAATTTGAATCAATTGCACCACAAACGATTTATGTGTCGGCGACCCCAGGTGACTTTGAATTAGAACGCTCTAATGGCGATGTCGCAGAGCAAGTTATCAGACCTACGGGGCTGTTAGATCCGCTGCTTGAAGTACGTCCTGTTGGTACACAGGTGGATGACTTATTGTCGGAAATTTATATACGAGTCGCAAAGCAAGAGCGTGTATTGGTGACGACATTAACCAAACGTATGTCTGAAGATTTAACCGATTACTTAAGCGACCACGATGTAAAAGTGCGTTATTTACATTCAGATATAGACACGGTTGAACGAATGGAGATCATCCGAGACTTGCGTAAAGGGGTGTTTGATGTGTTGGTTGGCATCAATCTGCTAAGAGAAGGCCTGGATATGCCAGAGGTTTCTCTTGTAGCGATACTTGATGCTGATAAAGAAGGTTTCTTACGCTCGGCACGGGCCTTAATTCAAACAATAGGCCGTGCAGCTCGCCATCTAAATGGAAAAGCAATCCTCTATGGAGATAAAGTCACCAAGTCAATGCGAAAAGCCATTGATGAAACTGAGCGCCGCCGTGAAATACAGCAAGCCTATAACGAAAAGCATGGCATTGAGCCACAGGGGCTAGTGAAAAAGATCATTGATGTGATGGATGTGGGAGAGGAGATAACGGATCAGTCATCTGTAAACTCGGCAACGCACGATGAAAATCGTTCAGGTGGCACTTTGAATGCGACGCAGCTTGCACATAATATTAGTGAACTGGAAACACAAATGATGCATCATGCGCGTGAGCTTGAGTTTGAAAAAGCGGCCCGAGTTCGAGATAAAATTCATGAGTTGCAACAGCAATTAATGCGTGTTTAGTCATTGAGGTAGTACGTGTTATGACTATTAATTGGGTATATTCATACTTACTCCATGATTACAGTCTAACCTTTACTTGGACTTTGTAATTTGCAAAGATTAATAATCTACATGCAGTATATTACCTTCATATGAGACTTAGCTTTTTATTTCAGTACATGATAATCGGTGCGTTACTTTGCATGAGTAGCGCCGCTTTATGTGTGCAAGAGTTAAAAAGCATGCAAAATTTACTGGCACATAACCCCACCGCTGCTTTAAAAGAAGTTTCAACTAAGCTCCACTCACTGAATAGCTCGTCTTTACCAATTAATCAAGAGGTTTGGTTTTCATATAAAAATATAGAGATTTCAGCACAAATTAAGTTGGGTTTATTAGATGAAGCAAAAGCGAATGGGCTCGTTCTTTACGCAAAATATGATGCCGAAAACTATCCTTTATTTCGTGCTAAAACGGCGTTTTTATTAGCGGTTGTGAATCAATCTACGAGTAACTCGCAACAAAGCCTAGCGTATTTAACGGAAGCGATGGCACTTATTGAGAATAAAGATGAGCCAGAATTAATAGCCGATTTATTTGCTAATTTGGGTAGGATATATCGTTATCAAGCGGACTACCAACAAGCATTAAGTTATACGTCACGTGCTTTAGATATGGCAAATGAATTACGCAATAAATTAAAGCAAGCCAGTTTCCATAATCAAATAGGGGTGATTTATGATTACATTGGAAATCTAGCATTAGCTCTTGAACATCATGAACAATCATTAAGGCTGCAACAGCAGTTGGGTAACCAACAGGGTATTTCAGACTCATTATATAATATTGGAGAAATTTACAGGGATTTAAATAAATTGCCGTTGGCATTGTCTCATTTTAGCCAAGCTTTAGTGGTCGATCAATCTTTAGGTAACCCCATTCATATCGCCAATAGTTATAGCAAACTTGCTCAAGTCAATATGGCGCTCAATAAATTGGATGTGGCAAAGTCACACGTTGAACAGGGTTTAGCATTGGTGCGTAAATTGAATGTACCAAGTGATATAAGTTGGCAGCTGAGTATATTAGCCAGTATTTACATGGCGATGGGGGAATTGCCTCAAGCGAAAGCGTCAGCTAATGAAGCACTTGAGCTGGCTCTCTCTGCGCAGGCAAAAAGGACAGAGCGCTCGGTACGAATGATACTTATTGAAATCGCGATTGCACAAAAGCAAAGCAGTAATGCACTCACTCAAATAGCAGAAATGCTGGCACTACCCGGTATCAGTCGTATTTATCAGAGTCAGTTATATAAGTTACAAGCTGAGTTGTATGAAAAACAAAATGAACTGGTGCGTGCGATTAAAAGCCACAAAGATTACCAAGAGGTTCAGCAGCAGCTTTTTGAACATCTAGATAAACAGCAAACTGAGCGGATGAAAAAAAGTGTTGAGGTCATTCGCCAAGATCAGGAATTGTCAATTTTACAAAAAGAGCAAGCACTGCAAAAAGCAAGTCTGGCAAATTTAGAGTTACAGCGCGGGATTGTTATTTTACTGCTTTTGTTATTGTTTGGCGTACTCTGCCTTATTTTTACGCGTCAAAAACAAAAACAGCGTTTGTTTGATGTTAAAGCTAAATTATTAGCTGATAATTTAGAGCAAAAAAACCGACTATTAGCCGATGTGTCTCATGAGCTAAGAACACCTTTAACGGCATTAAAACTCTCTATTGAAGTATTGCAGTTTAACTTAGAACCGAACATTGAGCGTGCGTATATCAAAGTGCATAGTAAAATTTCGCAATTGGATAACTTGATAGCGGATATATACCGTTCTGCACAGTATGACAATAATACGCTACGGCTAGATAAAGATGTATTTTCAATCAATGAGCTTATTGAAGATGTTCATCAAGACTTTATCCCTCGTTATAATGAAAAACCTCAAGGGCTGGCTGTGAACAGCCAAGATAATGTCACAATTGGGGTCGACGCAGAACGTATTAAACAGGTCATTATTAATTTGTTAAATAATAGTTTGGCGTATACGAATAAAGGTGGCGAAACTCGTTTGGCAATGTATGAAAATCATAGTGGGATCAGAATAACGGTTGAGGATTCAGCGCCAGGTTTAAGTGATGAAGACTTGGTCCGAGTATTTGAACGGCTGTACCGCTGTGAAGAGTCAAGGAGTCGAGATTTGGGGGGATCAGGTCTTGGGTTATCAATTTGCCAGCAAATAGTCCTTGCCCATGACGGTCGTATTTATGCTGAGCATAGTGAACTTGGTGGTGTTAAATTTGTTGTATTGTTACCCAAATAAGCTATTTTATTATTTGGTATTGAGGTGATAAAGAAACGCCAGTGGGCGTTTCTTTATGCATATCGTTAAATTAGAATCGATAACTGATGCCGGCACCTAGAGTGTTTACATCTAAATCACCCATATCAATGTATTGCCAAGCGATATTTACGGCGACGCCATTGTCCCAGTCATATTGCCAACCGGCCTCAGCAAATAGCCCTACGCCATCTTCATCAACGAGTTTATTATTACCTCTGGCGATTTCATAGTTATAAAACTGAGCGCCTAATTTTCCGTAAATATAATTGTTCTCGGTTAGTTGATATTGACCTTTACCAGCTGCAACAAAGTTCGAGTAATCTACTTTGTTGGCATTGAGATCAAACAACAATTCATCATTACGGTCGCAGACAAATTTACTATTGGTAAGCTCTTTACACGTCCAATCATCGGCTTCAGAGCCTGTACTGATACCAGCCTCAAGCGCCCACGTTGAGTCTAGTTGGTAATTATAATAAGCATATACTTGTCCTACTCCATCACCGTCTTGGCTAGAGCTTTTATAGGATGCACCACCGCCAGAAACTTGTATCCCAACACGATGTTGTTCATCATTTTGAGCTGCTTGAGTGTTAAAAGCCAAAGCGGTTAATAGTGAGATTAAAGAGAGTGTTTTCATCGTTTCCGTTCCTGAATGTTTAACTTGGTACTTATGTTATAAAGTTCTACTGTGAGAGTCTGTTGGAAGCGTGTTAGTTGATGTAGGGAGAGTGTGAAAATCTGTAAAGGAGTGATTAAATAACATGCTATTAAGTGTGTCAGCCCCCCTAGCTGTGAGCTTGAGTGCAGCAAAGGAAAGGGTTAACGCACTTTTTACTGAGTATCAGTGATAACAGTATCTATAAAGTGTATTACGCCGTTGGAGGCATAAATACCTTGGTTTGTGATGTTAGAGACTGTTTCGACGAGTGTGCCAGTTAAGTTCATTGCGGCGGCGGCATCAACTTCTCCTGACACGACATGATAGGTCAAAATGCTGCTGAGCTTGTCCGTATCTGCCAGTACAGCAGCAATGGGGTCTTGCCCTAGGGCTGCAAATGCTGTATCAGTGAGGGCAAATACGGTGAATTTTTTCTCAGGGTTTGCCAAGGTGCTGTTAAGACTCGTGATTTAAAGAGTTGCAATCGGTGTATTATAGCTATCTGCATTTTTTCGAGATCAACAATAGTTGATGTCTTGATTGACTCACAGGGGTAGCTACATTGCGATCATTATCGCTGTTACAGCTCATTACAATCGATATAGTAAACGGCATAGATAAAGTGTGCATTAGTTCTGTAAATGTTCCATTTCTTCAAGTTAATAACTAAACGAACAATATTTTGACTGATTTATAAACGTACTAAAATAGCTCAGCCTCTTGATGGGCGAGATTTCCTCGTAATTTCTCTACCATTATATTGAGATCATGATTGGCATTAGCAACGGTTTTACTGACCTTATCGCTTTGTGCTAACTGTTTATAGTTTTCAGAGATTTGCTGAAGTTGAAGCAAAGTGTGTTGTAATGATTCAGTGATGTTCGATTGTTGTTCTGCAGCGTGTGCGACTTGGTTATTAAGATGTGTCATTTGCTCCATTTCTTGAATTATTTCTCTCAATGATTGTTGCGCGAGAGAGGTTTGCTCTGCATTTTTGGTGGTGATCGAAATTTCTTCTTGCATGGCACTGACTGCATTTTGTGCTGCGCTTTGCAGGTTGTTGATCACAGACGTAATACTTAATGTTGATTGTTGTGTTTTTGATGCCAAGCTTCTGACTTCATCAGCAACCACGGCAAAACCTCTACCTGCTTCCCCAGCTCTCGCTGCTTCAATAGCAGCGTTGAGGGCCAGTAAGTTAGTTTGTTCTGCAATACTACTGATCACGTCTAATACCGAACTAACACTGCCAGCTTGCTGTTCTAAGTCTTGGATCACAGCTGAGGTTTTTTCTACTTCTGAGACCAGTATTTTCATACTATTTGCAGAATTATCTACAATGTCAGCACACTGAGTTGCTTGATTAGTAACCGTGTTGGTGGAACCAAGCGCCATTTGGCTATGTTGTTGTAATTGTTCTGCAATTTCGGCTAAACCGGCAATGGTATTTTCCATATCAGTACTGCAGCGTGCTTGGTCATGTGAGCCTTTTGAAATTTGTTCGCTTACATTATCAATTTCGCTAAAAGCTTCTTCAACTTCACCTTTTACTACGGTGATGTTAGAGACCGCTTCAACAATATGTGTTTTTATATCGACGATGGCATTAGATAAATCTCCCAGTTCATCTTTGTACGGATACGCCATGGCTAAATCATATTTTCCTTCAGAGATTAAAATGGTGTTGGAGATCAAGCCACGCAGAGGCCGAATAATTGTTTTTTTAATCAGTTGCAACATTACTACGATGACGACGATAGAAATAATTAAGGCAATAATGGGGTACACGGTCATGACTAAAGTTTGCTGTTCATTGATTGATACAAGGTGTGCATCAGAGGCGCTTTGTACATTGAGGCGTGTTGTTTGTAATAACTTGGCTAAATCTCGGTCTATACCTCGGACGAGTGTATCTGCTTGAACAAGGTTGTTAGTTGTTTGTAAATGGGCATGACCTTGCTGATATTTAGTGAGGAGCTGAGCGTGTTGTTGTTGTATGCTCTTTAGTGTGGAGGCGTGTGAGCTCCCTGTGCCGCCAAGCTGGCGGATAGTGTTTGTTAAGCTGTTTTGAACCTCATTGTGATGCTCATTAAAGCGCTGCCAATATTTTTCTTCATTGCGAATAAGCACGTTCTTCCAAGCTTGGACCTGGCTTTTGAATGTAGATTCAATGCTGGCAATGTGGTTTAAGCGGTGAATATCTTGGTGAAATAAGTCTTGATATTGATGAATTAAAAGTTCCAATCGAACAATACTAAAAATACTGCATGTTAAAACCAGTGCCATTGCACAGACAACAGGAAGGGTAATTTTGTATCTGATATTCATAACAACCTACTTCATCAATCAGTCACCATCAAGTGTTGATGACATCGTGAAGTTTGTCTAATTTAAAATCAGTTAATGCAAAAGTTGGTGTCGTAGCATTCATCGAAAAATACGAAAGTACAGGCTCAATCTTTAACCGTGGTGTCTTTATTGCGTATATCAGTGTATCGATGGCGTCATGCGCAGGCTAAGGTGAGTGCAAAATAATCATCACTTTATTGTTGACTTATTACTCAGTTTTGATAAAAAGGTTGTTCATTAATATTTTCAGATAGATACAATGAATATACTAACCTCAGCAATGATTAATCGACCTTGGCAACTCCTGTGTGCCACGCTGTCGTGCATGCGCTGCGGTTAACGTTTCGACTAACCGCGATGATAGAAGCGGTTAGTAATCTTAGTTTTTCTCCCACCACTTTTATCGTCCTTATTTAAAGGAATGGCATTATGCCCGTTCAGGCATCATACATGTTTGTTATTTTTATTTGGTCAACAACCCCATTGGGGATAGTGTGGAGTAGTGAGTCTATGCCGCCCACGCTGAGTGTTTTTATTCGTATGAGCATCGCGCTGGTTTTGGCGGCATTTGTTGTCTCACTGAGTAATATTAGAGTGCCTTGGCATAAACGGGCTTGTACTTTATATACGTATTCAGCGCTGGGTATTTTTGGTGGCATGCTGATGAGCTATATGGCTGCGCAAACAGTGCCATCCGGAGTGATTTCTCTCATTTTTGGTATGGCGCCTATTATCTCTGGTTTATTGGCTCAACGGCTGTTAGGTGAAGCACGTTTTACAGCTATTAAATTTGTGTCGTTAGGGCTATCTTTGATTGGCTTATATTTAATTTGCGCGGCGCAAATTCAGACACTGAATTTACCGCCAAAAGGGCTGCTTTACGTATTCTGTGCGGTGTGTAGCTTTAGTTTAAGTGGCGTTATGATCAAAAGAGTAAAATTAGCAATTCACCCTATGGCAACCACGTTTGGCGCATTGGTATTTGTCACACCGCTGTTTGCGCTTTTCTGGTATTTGATTGATGGTGAATTTAACCCTGAGATATGGAGCGAGCGGTCGATGTGGGCAACGGTATATTTGGGTATATTTGGGTCTTTATTGGGGTTTTTGGCCTATTTCCATGTGTTACAAAAACTCTCAGCAAGCACCGTCGCATTATCCACCTTGATCACACCCGCTTTTGCTGTTGGTTTGGGGGCATGGCTTAATAATGAAACGATTACAGTGACCTTGATTGTGGGAGCCGTGACCGTGTTATTGAGTTTAGCCTTGTTTATTTTTGGCGATCAATGGTTAGTTGGTAAAGCAAAGTGTGCTGATTAATATCGTTATGTCATACGGTTATGAGAATAAGTCAGGCTTTATTCATTCAGGGTATGGTAAATGAAAGGACAACCATGCCCTTCTAATACGTATTGTGCTGTATAGAATCAATCATTATGTGCAGAATTCAGGCGTGGATAATAATTTTTACTAGGATGGAGCCACTTTTTGACGACAATTGCTTTTCATTACCCAAGTCAGACTATATGTACCGATAGCTATACGACCACACATGATTGTATTGTGACTGCGCGAGCGCAAAAATTTTTTGATGTTGCACAAGGGCGCGTCTTTGCGACCGGCAATTGTGCGGAGATATACCACTTAAAAGAATGCTGGTACACCGGGGAATTCAAACCGATCACCTGCGAGTTTTTAATGGTTGATCAAGAGAATAAGGTGTTTTTTGGTGAAGTTAGGCGTGGCTTTAAATATCTTGAACCTTTAGAGCAAAGTTGGGCGATTGGATCTGGCGCTAAGTGGGCTATTGCCGCAATGGATTTTGGCAGAAATGCCATAGATGCCTTGAGTTACGCGTGTACGAGAGATAAATCGACCGGTGGTCAGTTGCAATCGTTTCACGTCAATGATTGTATTGCGATTGAGCAAGGTCTAACATAAAGTATCTAATTATCAATGGTTTGATTCTATGGCAACATTATATATTACCGGAGCGGGCGTAAGTGCTCAAAGTGGTATTCCCACATTTAGGGGAGATGAAGGTTTTTGGACTATTGGCAGCAAAAACTATACCCCGCAAGAAATGGCCACACGCTCAATGTATATCGAACATCCGCTAGAGTTTCTGACCTGGTATTATCATCGCTTTGTGTGCTATCGAAATCACGGACCTAATGACGTTCATCGGTGGTTGGCTGATAAGCAATTAATAACACAAAATATCGATGGACTGGATGGTAAAGCGGGTAATGAAAACTATATTAGTATCCATGGTAGAATTGATGAAGTGACGGTATTCCACTCTCAAGGTGATAAGGTAAGTCGTACTCTTGCACCATGGGCGGAAATAGATGAAGCGCACTTAAGTGACTCTTTATTATCTTTGTTTAGAATCGGTAAAAATGGCCCACAATTAAATGAGTCTTTGAAGCCGTATGTACTTTTGTTTGATGAATACTACACCGACCTTTATCAAATTAATGTCGCCCAAGAGCGCATGTTAAATGCGGATAGAATCGTTTTTATGGGGACATCGTTCAGCGTCAACATTACGCAAATGGCGTTAGATATTGCACGGGAAAAGTCGATACCGGTAGAAATTGTCGACCCTGATCCCGCGCATGTACTTTATCATAATGTTACGGTTCATCGTATGACTGCACAACGCTATATAGAATATATAAAATGACCCAGGTTACAACGCTTTGCAAATGGCTTTATGAAGCGCTTTAATGTCTATTGGCTTCGCGAGGTAGTCATCCATGCCAGCAGCTAAGCATTTTTTAGCTTCTCCACTCATGGCGTTCGCGGTTAACGCAATAATATGACTGTGTCGGTCATCACTAGAGCGTTGGCGTATCGCTTGTGTAGCTTGATATCCATCCATGTTGGGCATTTGGCAATCCATAAGAATAACGTCGTAAGGTGTGTCGGATGCTTGATCAAGCCTCGCTAATGCTTGTTCTCCGTCAAATGCAAAGTCGTACTGGAGTTGCCACTTTTTCAAAATCTGAGCGAGGACAATGCGATTTACAGCGTTATCTTCTACCACTAATATTTTGAAATCAGTCGGGATTTCTTGTTGATTTCGAGCTTGCTGAGACGTTAAGTCAGGCGCTTCACCAATTCCCAGAACCAGTGTAAAGCTAAAGACACTGCCGATGCCAAACTCGCTGGTGACACTGATGCTGCCAGACATGAGTTCACACAAGCGCTTGACAATTGATAGCCCTAAACCGGTACCACCATACTGACGCGTCGTGCTTTGATCTGCTTGTGAAAAAGGAGAGAACAGCGAACTTTGTACTGTGTCACTCATGCCAATGCCTGAATCGGAGACTTGACCATTGATAATGCATTTTCCATCATGCTCTACGCTGCATAATGTGACTGTGATATGACCTTGTGCTGTGAATTTAATCGCATTACTAATTAAGTTTTGCAGCACTTGCTTTACGCGAACAGGATCACCGACCAGATACTGATGTTTTAAATTTGATAAGTTAAAATCAAGGCCGATGCCTTTTTCATTACACTGAGTTTGATAAGCTAATTTGAGCCCGTTAATTAAATGATGTAGTTCAAACTCGGTTTGTTCTAACGATAGCATACCCGCGTCAATTTTAGAGAAATCTAAAAAGTCATTTAACAAGCGAGTGAGAGATTGTGTACTGCGGTTTGCCACGTCGACCATATTTTTTTGAGTATCATCTAATGTTGATTGCTCTAGCAGTTGTAGCATGCCAACAATCCCGTTCATTGGCGTACGGAGTTCATGACTGACATTGGCAAGAAATAAGCTGCGAGTTTGTAACATTCTTTCGGCAAGATCTTTTTGTTCAGTTAACGCAATTCGGGTTTTTACCCGCTCATCAACATTCTGAATTGCACCATATAATCGAATGCATTGGTCATTCTCAAATACCGCTTTACCTTGTGTTTCTACCCAGACTTGATTCCCAGTGGCGGTATTTAATAAAAACTCCGCTTTCCATGGAGCGCCGGTTTCAATCGCGGTATTGACTAAACTTGTTACCGTGTCGCGGTCTTCTTCTTGATAGAATTGAATCGCAGTTTCTAAAGTCGGTTGAAAGTTATCCGATACTTCGTGGATTGCTCGAGTTGTGTCAGTCCATATCACCGTATTATTGAGCAAATTGACTTGCCAACCACCAATGATGGCAAGTTCACCCATTGCATGCTGAATTTCCTGGTTTTGCTTCATGAGCAAAAGCGATTGGTTACGTGTTATTTCATTACCAATCCACTGTGATAATAGCCATACAAAGTCATGATCGTCTTGTGTAAATTGACCTTTATGAATATCGGGTGATGAAAAGTTTACTGTACCATAGCGATTACCTTGCACTAATAAGGGGGCGCCAATATAGCTTTCGAGACCAAAATTTAGATAGCAAGGGTGGGTTGCAATGTGGCTGTCACTGGCATGATCAAATGCCAAAGACGAGTTGGCTGCTAAGGTATGACAGCAGTATGTTTCGCCCAGCGGGAATTGCGCACCGACAGGTAAGCTGTTATCAGGTGTATGAACATGTTCAACATAGTAAGTTTGTGCCTGGATCTGGCTAACAATCGCAATTTGACAGTTAAAGATGCGGCACCCTAATTGCAAAAGCTCTTGGATTTTTTGCTCAAATGGTAATGTGTGGTCCGCAGTAATTGAATGCAAGAGTTTTAATTTATTCATGGGCATACGCCTTCCTAAGCAACAACATTTGGCAGTATAACGAAGCGTGTTAAAAAAGCGAATTTCTGTGTATTGGTAAAGTTTATGCGCTTAATAAACTCAGTACTTCTTTTGTAGTCAGATTATAGGTCGTAGCCAGTAGCAAAACTCGGTGATTTTGACTATCTAATTTTGTGGCATTATTACACTGCTTGAGTCGTTTACATATGGCGGCTAAAACTTGGCTTTGCTGAGATATAAGCTGCGCTTGCGCTTCTATTAGTGCCAAAATTGCCGAGAGTTCATGCCTGGGTAACGCTGATAAATGCGGGTTGTAGGCAAAATAGCACTCAATCGCAGTGAGCTGCTGTTGATTGCGCTGCTGCAGCGCTTGGATAAGCCCTTCATTACTTTCAAACAGTAGCAATGAGCGGATGTAATTAAAAGGCGGTAGAATGTTGTTTGGGTTAGCAAATAATACATGCAGTACCGTATTGCCTTGGGCGTTTTTCTGCGAAAAGCCGCCATTATGCTTTAGCGATGGCGTAAAAAAATTAAATCGGTCGCTGTCGTTAATTCCGGCTATTAAACCAGTAGGCAAAGTTTTACGCTGTGCTAGCTGTTCACATAAATCTTGATAAAACCCATAAACTTGTGGGTTTTGTTGTGCGCTTTGGTAGATGAATTTCAATTGCAGTATGTTATCTGGTTCTGTTGAATTCTCATATAGTTCATACACAGCAGCAATGTCTTGCTGTTTTATCAGTGTAATCAATGCTGATATACAGGGTTCCACAATATATTACCTCTTAATAATAATCGCTTTATGCTATGTGAAAGCACGACAAAGAAAAAGGCTTGAACTCTAAAATTTAACGCCCATATATTTAATTCTAGTAGGGAAAGGAAGTGATATGACGTTATTTATCTGGCTATTTGTTTATGTGACTATGATCCCCCTGATTATTTGTATATTCATAAGGTTGGTTAAATGGGCTAAAGGTATGCCTAAAGGGGCATACCTTTTTATCGCGTTCATGCCATTGATTTCATTGTTTCCGATACCTCCAACGGTATTTAAAAATGTTGCAAAAGCAAAGCAGGAACAGCGGAAAAAGCAAACAGATAGTGATCAGTAAAAAACTATCGCTAAACTATGCGGGTTACTTGTTTATGCGTCCTATGGGTTATGACTTACCTTCTGATATGACTAACCTATAACCCCAGATATAAAATAGACCACATAGGAACCAGAGCATGCCTGCAATAACCGCAAAAATACTTGCTAATGCGGGTTGTAAGATTAGCAAAGGCAATGTTGCCCCACCACGCACGATGCATAAACTGCTAATCGTAAATATAGCAAAGCGTGTTAAAGGGATATGAGGGATCAGCTTGGCAGCACTGAGGGCATACAACGCACATAACAAAAATAAACTGGAAATAAACAGCGTTGCCAATGGTGCAAAGTATGTTCCTTGTAGTGCGGAGTCAATAATTATGTTCGGCGCTAACTGGGCTCGATAACATTGCTCACCCAGCACAATGCATGACATATGTGCAACTGCAGTAACGGTTGCTGTGAATGCGCAAAACAGCAGTAGAGCGCGGGCAAATACGAGGGATTTGATCTTCATTTATTGGTGTCTCTTAGTAAATGTTCCTAAAAATACGATTGTGCTCGCAGAATGTAAACGGGTGTGCAACTAACCAAGCTATGTACACTTAAGTATTTTGTATTAATGAAACCAACCAATTTTTAAATATAAGGATACGCTGTATACGAGGCGATGATGGGTCATGTAAGCAGGTATAGCGTATCTCTGGTTTGGCGCGGATATCAAACGGCGCCACTAGCAGTCCTTGGTCAATAAAATGCTTAGCTTGACGGGCTGAACCTAAGCATGCGCCATGGCCGGCCATAACGGCGCTTAATGCAATATCCATATTGCTGACTTCTAGCCATTGATTATGATTGTCAGTATGCGTGAGCCCTGCGGTGGCAAACCAATTAGCCCAGTAATCGTTTTTTGTATAATTGACTAACCAGCATTTTTTAATGTTTTCAATGCTAGAAAAATCAAATTCTTGGGCCAGTTTTGGTGAGCATAATACGACCGTTTCATCACTAAATAAAGTGGTTTGTTCTAATTCAGGGTATGTTGATTGCCCATAACGAATAGCGATATCAACATGACCATGTTTGATATCTTCTACGTCTGTAGACACAATAACCCTAACAATGATGTTAGGGTGGTCGACTGAGAATTTCCACAAATTAGGCATGAGTAGCATTGAAGCAAATGACTGGGTGGTTGTAACCGTAATACAGCCAGGAATAGGCTCACTTTGAATGCTACGAATGCCATGGGTAATTGTGCCAAACCCATTATTTAATGCCATCGCAAGTTTTTCCCCCTGTGCAGTCGGTTGCATAGACTTGCCTTTTCGGAAAAATAACTTACAACCAAAGTTTTGTTCTAGTAATCGAATCTGTTGGCTAATGGCCGCTTGTGTTACGTTGAGCTCTAACGCAGCTTTACTATAGCTGTGATGACGGGCGGCAGCCTCAACGCAGCGTAGCGCAGTTAAATGAGTTAATTCACTAAACATAAGTTTTTCTTATAGTTACTGTTAAAAATGATCGTTCGCGTCTTATTTGTATTCTAGCCATACTGGTGTTTTAAACACAGAGCCTCTTAGGTGGGTAAGATGCATAAATATAGTAAGGTTATTGAAAATAATGGTATTTCATTTAGTTCTGAAATGAAAGAAGAGACATGTTGGATTGCGAAAGTGATTAAAATGATCGCTGAAAAGCTACCATGCGAATATATGAGTAAATTAAAATAATATTATGTCACTAGGTTTGCTTTGGTGCCGTTTGGTTGTTTGCAATGAGTTTGCGCTTTATAGTCATACTTATTCCCAAAAAGGACAATGAACTATGGAAATCAACAGTGTTAAGAATAAAACGATACTGATCACTGGGGCATCAAAAGGGGTGGGCGCTGCATGTGCTCATGCATTTGCCAGCACCTATTCGCAAGGGGTCAATTTAGCGTTAGTCGCGCGTAATCTCGACCCACTTGAGCGATTGCAAGAAGAACTGCGTGAGTATACACAGTGTCGTACTGTACTGATTGTCGCTGATATGGCGAATTTGAAAGAGTGTGATTGGGCTGTGTCACAAACAATCGATGCTTTTTCGCAAGCGAGGATTGATGTTTTAGTTAACAATGCAGGGCTTCACGTACGGGGAGAGTTTATTACTCGTCGCGCGCAAGACATATCTGCCATGATTGATGTAAACCTACGTGCACCCTTATATCTTTCAGCGTTAGTGTTGCCATATATGCACCGGAATAATCAAGCGCCTTGCGCAATAGTCAATGTTGGCTCGCTGGCTGGTATGACTCCGTTACAAGGAGCGGCTACTTATAGCGCAACAAAGGCTGGATTGCGTGCTTTTTCCTATGCATTGCATGATGAACTTGCCGACCACAATATAAATGTGGCAGTGGTTTCACCTGGTCCTATTGATACTGGTTTTATCATGCAGGAGATGGAGCAAGTAGAAGATATTGTGTATTCACAGCCTATGAGTAGTGCGACACAGGTAGCAGCTGCTATTGTACAGCTAAGTATGTCAAAGCGATATGAAATAGCAATGCCAAAAATGAGTGGCTTACTTGCTACGCTTGGCTATCTATCGAGTCGGTTCAGGCGTTCAGTGCGGGGCACTTTGTACCGAATTGGCAAGAAAAATAAAGAAAAATATCGCCAACGATGTGATTAATCAGTGTGCTACCGCCATCTTATTAGCGAATAACACTTAACCTCGATTAATTATGTACTTTCACATTGTTTGCACTTTGTGTTGCAACAGTTGAGTCTCCGAAGTAGAGAATATGTGGGAGTCACCATGAGCAAGCAAACCTATTTGACAGGCTCAATCATCGCGTTGAGTTTATTTTTTGGTAATGCCAGTGCCACAATGCAATTGTCAGACCGCAAAAAACCACCGACCAAGTCAGTGCCGAAAAAAAATACAGCACAATTAGATGCACAGTTGCGTGCGTTGATATCGCAATTAGGCTTAACAGGTGATGTGGAGGGCCAAGATACCGCGCCAAACATCAGTGATCCAATACCACAATTGGGGATGCAGCTATTTTTTAGTAAAGCACTTGGCGGTGAAAAGAGTGTTGCATGCGCGACTTGTCATCACCCAAAATTGGGAGGTGGGGATAGGTTGAGCTTATCGATAGGTGTCAATGCCATTGATGCAGACATTATAGGACCAAGACGACAAGCCGTTAATAATGAAATTGATATACCTCGTAATTCGCCAACGATTTTTAATGTTGGTTTAGCAAAGAAAGCCTTATTTTGGGATGGCCGAGTTGAACAGGTGACGCGAGAGGAAGATGGTAATGTACGCACCTTTATCAGCACCCCAGATTCTGGGTTCGGGATAGCAGATGAAAATGCGGGGTCTACGCTTGTTGAGGCGCTATCTCGCTTTCCTGTAACATCAACACAAGAAATGCGAGGAGCTGCATTTTCCGATGCGAGTACGACAGAAGAGATTCGTAGTCATATCGCTCAGCGTATTGGCGATTATGGCTCAGAGGAAGGAGGCCTTGCAACGAATGATTGGCTTGCAGCATTTCGACTCGCATTTGACAGTGAACAAAGTGCTGAGTCATTGATCACATTTGATAGTATTGATTTCGCACTAGGTCAATATCAAGCATCATTCGTGCTGGTGGATAGTGATTGGAGTCGCTATGTTAAGGGGGATAAAAGAGCGCTTAATCCGGCGCAGAAACGGGGGGCAAAGCTATTCTTTACACAAGCCGCAGAGGGGGGGGCTGGATGTGTGAATTGCCATAGCGGAGAGCGCTTTAGCAATGACGGCTTCTTTAATTTGGCCTTCCCACAATATGGCATAGGTAAAGATGTTAATGGTGCTGATTTAGGCAGAGCGTTACTTGATGCGCAACCACAAAATCAATTTGCTTTTCGCGTACCGAGCTTATTAAATGTCGGTTTAACGGCCCCGTATGGGCATGCAGGGGTGTATGATACGTTAGCACAAGTTGTATCGCATTATGTTGATCCAGCTAAGGCGATTGAAGCATTCTTTCAGCGTGGCGGTGCGTGTGGTCTCAAGCAATTCTCCTTAAATGAAAATTGTGATGTATTAAATAATCAAGCAAGAGAAAACAGCCAGTTAGCGCTCACATTATTGCAAAGCTCGCCTTTTGTTGCTGCCCCATTAGATATGGCTCAACAAAAAGACTTAGTAGCATTTTTGCACGCATTAACAGACAATTGCACAAAAGATAGTCGTTGTTTGCAAAAGTGGATCCCAAATAGACGGACGGTTGATCCTGACAATTTACGCTTAAATGTACTTAACCGCCATAAAGAATAGAGTTCTACCCAATGAAAGTGACGATACGTGTCAAATTATTATTCATGATCTTGATCGCTAATTCGGCGTTAGTGATGGCTATTTACATTGCTAACCAGCTCGCTTTTGAGAAAAGCTTTGCTCAGTATGTGCAAAGCAATGCGCGAGATAAAATGCAGCCTGTCATTGTTAAAATGGTGACAACGTATAAAGCACACAATGGATTTTCTTGGGTTAAGCATCGCTCTCCTGAAATGGGGGAGGTGATAAAGTTATATAGAACGGCGAACGGAAAAAGCGCGGAACCACCGCATCGAGGAAAAGGACCTCCGCCTCGTGGCAGCGGGTATAAAAAAGGTGCTGGACCAGAACGAGGATATAAAAAAGGGGAACAAGATGTTCGACATAGACCGCCGAAAGGCGATAAACGACCAGAGCGTCGACCCCCGCACAAGGGAGGGGCCAATCGGTTGTTATTTAAAGGTGTTGATGGTCAATTATTGTTAGGTAAAGCCGACATGGGCCCAGCGGCATTGTGGCTCCCCATGTACTTTGGGGACGACAATATAGAAACTGCTGGGCAAGGAGAATTGATCGGGTACTTAGGAATTGAAAATGGCTCGGTGGTTACCTCCCGATTCGATGCTATTTTTTCTAAACAGCAAGAACAGCAATTTATGCATATTGCACTGTTGGCATTGTTAATAACTGTGATTTTGGCAATTCCATTTAGTAAATATTTAGTGCAGCCTATTATTCGCTTACGTCGTAATGCTCGACGCCTTGCTGGGGGGGACTATGCGCATAAGGTGCAGCTTGACCGCCAAGATGAACTCGGTTTATTAGCGCGTGATATGAATAAGTTGGCAGATACTTTGGCGAAAAACCAAACAGCTAGGCAGCAATGGATTGCGGATATCTCCCATGAGTTACGCACCCCAATTGCCGTTATTCGTGCTGAACTTGAAGGCATGATAGATGGGGTGATTGATACTGATGAAATCCAATTAAGCTCTTTGTATGAAGAAATAGAGCGCCTCACGAATCTGGTAGACGATTTACATCAACTCTCACTATCAGACCGGGGCGCGCTGACATATAATATGCTGCCTTGTACGCTAGCGGGTGTACTCAATCGGTGCATTGATAAGCGCAATGCGTCGCTGAGTTTATTTGATGTGAAAATAACGTGCAATGAGGCCCTAACGTTACATTGTGATCCACAAAGAATGAGTCAATTGTTTGATAACCTCCTACAAAACACCATACGTTACACTGATACGTCCGAAAAAGTAAAAGGGCGGCTCACGGTAAACGTTACGCAAAATGAGAAAACAACCCAAGTCGTCTGGCAAGATAGCTCCCCCAGTGTTGAACGTGATCAACTACCAATGCTATTTGACCGTCTTTATCGAGTAGATAGTGCAAGGACTCGGCAAACAGGGGGATCCGGGTTGGGGCTTGCTATCTGTACCAGTATTGTCGAAGCCCATCACGGCACAATTGAAGCCGACTTGAGTGATTTGGGTGGGCTCGCTATTATAATAGAGTTTACTCATTAAAAAACGGATAGCGACTTTTGGATAAGCCACGCATATTGATTGTAGAAGATGAACCCAAGCTTGCTGATATCCTCAGTAAGTATTTGACTAAAGCGGAATATGAAACGCATATTGTTGTTGATGGTGCTGACGCTGAGCACGCATTCAACCACTTTGACCCACATCTTATTTTATTAGATATCATGCTACCTAATGTGGATGGAATAGAGATATGTAAAATAATACGTGCTAAGTCGAATGTACCTGTAATTATGACTACGGCTAAAGTAGAAGAGATTGACCGTTTATTGGGCTTAGAGATTGGCGCCGACGACTATGTATGCAAGCCATATAGCCCAAGAGAAGTTGTCGCGCGAGTTAAAGCTGTACTGCGCAGAATGGCGCTTAATAGTAATGGTGAAAAGCACGATGCTGAGAAAAAACTCAAATTGGATGACAACACGTTCTTTGCATCATTTTTATCAAATAGTATTAGCTTAACGCATGTTGAATACTTACTTTTGAAGTCAATGCAAGCGCATCCGGGGCGGATATATAGCCGAGATAAACTAATGGATCACATTTACGATGATGATCGTATAGTGAGTGATAGAACCATTGATAGCCATATCAAAAAAATCCGCAAAAAACTACATGATATAGCGCCAGAGCATGAGTTTATTCATTCAATTTATGGTGCTGGTTATAAATTTGAAGCTCAAGGTGTGTAGTACTCGGCGCGGTTAGTTACGCAGCACATAGCGATGCGATGAATATCAGCTATATCTATGATCATTTTCCATGGGGCGCTTTATTTGGAGTCAAGACACCATAAATACCAGCTAAAGTGGACAACGACAGTGTCGTTAATTTAAAAATATTTAGTATTTATAGCATCTGCAAAGTGTTACGGCTTCGTATAAACTGAGCTGTGATTACTATTTCGCATTTATGTATTTGGTAAATAGGTGAATGAGCAAGCATTCGTTTTACTTGCTCAACTATATGACTCAGCTTCTCGTAGTTGAAAACTAAATTCAGTTCCTACGCCCACCTTACTTTGTACTCGGATCTCGGTTTTTAGTAATTGAATTAGACGTTCTGTAATAGCCAACCCGAGTCCTGCGTGTGATTTCTTACACCCTTTGGCATTACTTGCTCGGTAGCGCGCCTCAAAAATATAGGGTAACTCTTTTGCGGAAATACCGACTCCCGTATCTTTTACTGACAAGGTGAGGTTTTCTCCATGCTGATTTATCGCTATTTCTATCGCGCCATGTTCTTGCGTATGACGCAATGCATTTTCAATGAGGTTCGTGAGCACCCGTTCCAATTTCCCAATATCCGAGTAGGCTTTTATATCGCAAACAGCTGGTGATATGGTTAAAGAGATCCCCATTTTCTCAGCTCGAATTGCAAACTTGGCCATCACGTCATATAACAGTTCGCCCAAGTTGAATACTTCAAACTGCACATTCGCGTGACCTGATTCTAAATGGGCCAGTTCAAAAATTTGGTCAATGAGAGATTTCAGTTGTTCGCAATTTTTGAGCGCGATATCAAGATGTAATTTTTGCTGCTCTGGTTCATGTTTCTTGAGCGAAATAATTTCTAAGTATCCTTGTAGTGACGCAAGAGGAGTACGTAAATCATGTGACAAATGCGCTAGCAATTGGCGACGTTGGTCGTCAAGTTCAGCAAGTTGCTTTACTTGTGTATCAATGGTTTTTACCATGTTATTGACGCTTTCACCAAGTTGATGTACTTCGTTACTATGTGCTTTATTCCAATCTAATAACGTAATTTTAGTGATATCAAATTGTGCATGCTCGAGTTGTTGTATATGTTCTGTCAGTGCTGCAACAGGCCGCGTTAAATATTTGAAGAGTAACAGCAGGGCGGTTAATAAAAACCCGAGGGCTAAACCCAACCAACTTAAACCAATAACGAGTTGGTCATTACTTTTTATGTTACTGACAATCGAGTCATAAAGTTTGGAGCCAATTATGACGTATAAATAGCCTTGTAGAGTCTCACCGTTGTACACAGGAGCAACAGAAAATATTTTTTCTCCGGATAAATTGCGAGGATCATCGCCATACACGGGTAATTGTTCTGGACGTTCTATCAATTGTACTAAGGGTACAAGGTCAATGTGTTGACGTTTAACTTCCCCAGGTTTTGCTGAATAAGTTAAGAGTTTGCCACTTGGGTCAACAAAATAAAACTCAAATGACGGCCCGAGGATCATTAAAGTATGAAATAAATTCTCAAGGGCTTTGTAGTCATATACCCCTTGTTGAAGTAAAGGGTTATCTCCAACGAGATGCTCCGCTAAACCCATATGTAACTGTTGCTCAGCTTGAGCGCGAGATACTTGTGATAATGCTTGGGTCCACCAAATAAACAACGAAGCGATTAAAATGAAAATACCAGCCAATGACATGGCGAGCTTGTGGTATAAAGACAGTTTCATGACTTATGCCTGTGTTAGTTGCTTCGCGTTAAGCTTGTAGCCTACGCCCCAGACGGTTTCAATGACTCCTTCACCGCCGTATTTTTCGAGCTTACTGCGTAATCGGTTAATATGAGAATTAACCGTATGCTCATAACCAGAGTGTTGATAGCCCCAGACCGATTCAAGCAATTGTGTTCGAGAAAAAACTTGATTTGGGTGAGCAGCGAAAAAGTGTAATAACTCAAATTCGGTTGCAGTTAGATCAAGTGCCTGTTCACTTAAACTTGCTTCATGACAAATTGTATCAATACCCAGTAGACCGAGTTGCAAACGTGCTTGCTCCGGTTGTGTGCTTTGCTGCTCTTTTGCCTGTAATAGCCGAACATGGCGCAGCTGCGCTTTTACCCGGGCTTGGAATTCTCGGTAACTAAATGGTTTACAAATATAATCATCAGCACCCATTTCTAGCCCAATAATTCTATCCATTTCACTGCTTTTTGACGTTAATAAAACAACGCTAATGTGTGGACTTGATGTTTTGATCTCCCGACACAGTGTTAATCCATCAACTCCTGGGAGCATGATATCTAACAATACAATAGCGTAGTTTTCTTGTTGCAGCTTATCCATGGCGCTTTCCCCATCAAACACATGGTCGACGCCCAACGATAATTCAGTTAAATGAACTTGTAGAAGACGCGCAATGTCTTGGTCGTCTTCTACAATCAATACCTGTTGTTGCATAATGTGGCCTTATTACCGCCCACACTCTGCGCATAGGCGTTATTTAACTCTTGTTATAGTGACGGCCATGAGTGGGTTGTCAAATTTATGGGCAGAAGTCAGTACGGAAGAGCTTAGTCCGTCATCATTGCCAACAACACCGGGATGCATAGCCACTTTATCAATGTCATCACGTTCTGCGTTAAAACCTTCACCACCATCGGCAGGACCAGGCATTGAGCCACTTTGTTCAGAATTAGCTTCTGTCCCAGAGTCATAAGCTCGAGTGGTCATTTTAGCGTAGTCGCCAACAGCCATTTGTGACACATCAATGCTATTAAGACCGGTAAAGCCATCATTTGTATTCACCATCATCGTAACTAATGAGAGTTTTTGGTCAGTTAAGCTGGTCGTTGTCAGCATTAACTCAGCCGTTTTACCTGGCCCTAAAGGTGCAGCGCCAGAGACTGAGCTATTGACGACAGATAGTCCGAGTAGCCCAGAGTTATCACCTCCTTCAGCTAGAGATTCAAGTTCTGCACTGGCCATTTCGCCAATCGTCCAAAATTGGCCACTGGTATGCAGTGCCGCACCAAGAGGCGATAAAGGCTGACCATGAGTTAAATTTATAGCAGTTACTTTAAACTCATATTGAGTTGGCTCTGGTGCAGGCTCTGGTGCCGGTGCCGGAGGTGTAACCGATGTCGTGTTATTATCACTACCACAGGCTGCTAATAGCAAACAAGCAAGTGAAATTATTGGGGTGAACTTATTCATAATATGCCCCTTACTTAACTGTTACTGTCACTTTAGCAACAGGGTTTAACCAACGATGTACGGTGTTATGTAAATCACTTTTACCACCAACGGCTTCATCATCACCTACATTACCTCGGTGAATGTGAATCATAGAGTTGCCCTCTACATCAGTCACACCAGCGCCTTGTGTACCAGGTGCGACACCAGGAGAAGCTGGGATCCCAGGTGTGCCAGGTGCGCCAGAGCCTTCAACAACTAATTCATTGTTTGCTTCTGTGCCTGCGTCATAAGCATTCAAATAGATATGGTACGTGCCTGCTTCTGTTGGAATTTTCCATCCATCTAACCCGATGAAGCCATCATTGGTTGGCAGCATCATTGCGACAATCGACAGCGTGGTATTATTTTCTGCTGTTGTTAAGCTACCCATTGCTGAGCTGGCTGGCGCGAGCAACCCTCCAGCTGGGTTTGCGAGTTTGTCGGCATTAATACTGTCAAGTGTTGTTGATAACGCTTCAATACTGCCACCTTCAGCCATGGCTTGTAGGCCTTCGGAAGCGGCTTGACCTGTTTGGAATAAATGTGCATCACTGGTGTGGGCACCAATTAATATGGGGGTGAAGTAAATGCCTTGCGTCAGGTTTGTGATTTTCACATCTACAGCAGCAGCTTGGGCTGCTGACATTGCTAATAAACTGCTAGTGCAAACAAGTGATAGTAATTTAGCCTTCATGATATTCTCTTTCTTGGTTGTTATGACAGGATTAAGGATGCAGGTTAAATGTCTCGTTGGTTTCACTAAAACATCACGTTTTTATCACAATATTAGTGCGAGTTATTCACACTTACTTTAATTGTTGTTTTTAAAAGAAAAAACCGCACAAAAGTACGGTTTTAAGTCGATTGATTCGATCGTAAAACTTTATTGCCAATAGCCTAATGCCATTTCTGTTGTAAATCCGGGGCCAAATGCGGCTAACACTCCTTGCTCCATACTAGTCCGTTGTGAGAATTGTCGAGCGAGTACATCGATAACAGCCACGCTGGATGTATTCCCGGTATCGCGTAAGCAAGCCCTGGAATAATCGAGTGCGTCATCAGACAGAGTTAAGCAACGTATCACTTCGTCTTGAATTCGACGGCCTCCAGTATGGAAAATGTAAAAGTCTAGCTCGCGCGCTCGTTTATTTGCATGCTCTGTTATAAAAGTTTCAATATGTGGCGCTGCCTTGGAGATTGAGTACATGACGTCTTTATCGAGGGAAAATTTGAAACCAGAGTCAGTTAACGTGTATTGAATATACGCTTCGGTGTCAGGCATAAAGTGGCTCTGCGTATGGGTAATATGAAAGCCATTGCAGTCATTGTCAGCACGCATAACTACGCTTGCCACACCATCGCCAAAAAGCGAGTCGGTGATAAAGTCTTGTAACCGATTGGCACTGCGATGAAAACACAATGATGATGTTTCTAATGACACAATAAGCACGTTATTGCGTTTAGAGGCTTTGCAGTGCTCTGCCGCGCGATTAACAGCAGATGCGCCCGCTACACAGCCTAGCTGTGCTATTGGTAGTTGTATGGTATTGGCTGGCAAACCTAAATCATTGATTAAACAAGCTGTGAGCGAAGGCATCATAAACCCAGTACAGGAGGTAACGATAACCATGGTCACGTCCTTGGGCTTAAGTAGCGCTTGTTGCAGTGCTTTGGAGGCCGCATCATACGCCATAGTACGGGCAACTTTTTGGTAAATAGCGCCACGTTCACCAAAATCTTGTAGAGACAAAATTTGCTCTAGTGGCAGTATCATATGTCGTTTTTGAATTGCGGAGTTTTCAATCATTTTGAACGCTTGATGCTTATGCGGTGCATCTTGATGCAATTCATCTAAAAACGATAACATATCGCTATTTGTGACAATGTTTTCTGGGTGTAATATTGCAGGTCGAGCAAGTGTTGGCATGGTGTTTTCCTTAATCAAATAGGGGAGAGGTAAGCGCTATGTTTACGCGACCTCATTGGTCTGACTAAGATTGAGATATTTTTAATATGAATTCATAACGAAATTATAACAAGTTAATAACAAATTGAGTGTGTATTCATTTATCTGATTTTGCTAGGGAAACAAAAAATAGTTTATATCTCAATTAGTAGTGCGCCATATGTCGATTAAGGGTGTGCTACAAAAGTGCTGTATTGCTCAAGCATATGATGCAAAAAATTAACATTATATTGAAATATTGAAGTCGTTTTACTCGTTTGAGCAATTGCTGATTGTGTTCAGATAACTTTTGGGTGTGCTGGTGATTGTTTTCTAATTTACGCGTATGCAAATCATATTGATATTGTAGTTGTTTATAAGAAAGGGTGTAACTATGTAAGGTGTTTGTTTGCGCAATCAAATTACGTTCGGCATTTTGCAGTGTCAATTGTTGTTGTTCAATATGAGATTTAGATAGGGCTCTTTGTCTAATTAAACGAATAGACAGCGTTTGCAACCGACTTACATGGCGAGCAACCCGTTTGTTGGCCGATGAAAGGGCTGTTATTTTGATACTGGATGATATTTTTAGTCGTTGAAGCTTGTTAGAAAATCGACGACAGAGCGATTTATATTTTCTAAGTCGTCGCCTTAACTGGTGATTTTCTCTACGTAGTTCGTTTAATTGTGTGTCATTTTTGAATATCCCGCGTGTGATAACGGCCATGATCCGTTTTTTTGTGCTTGTTTCTTCAGGATGCAAAATGGGCAAAGGGGTAACATTCATATTCGGCTTCATAGTCCTATCCTTTAAACTTGACGAGTAGTAGTGATGTAAAATAGCCTCTTGACCTAAAGCTATAGTGCCATTGTAAATTGATTACCTGAAATAACGCTTAATAGGTACCAATGAAAGATGGCTTTTTTTCGGATGCATTATTGATGCTGATATAGGATCGACAGAGCTCTAAGCAGGTGATGTCTGTCACTGGGTTTTGACTGCTATTTGCGCGAATTAATACAATGTCGACAATCGGCAACGCTGGGAGTGATTGGCTGTTGAGCGGGGTTAAGTCGCCAATGCTCAGCTTTGCCATAGCACCAATTGCCACTCCACTTCTGACGATACCGCGTTGTGCGCTTGCACTGCCGCTGCAAGCAATGATTTTAAATGCACGATTTTGTTTATGTAACCCGTCTGTAGCTGCTTGGTGAAAGCGACAATCCCGCTGAAATATCGCAATAGGCAGAGGCTCAATGCGGTGCGCATTAAAGAGAGGGTTGTACGTCCATACCCCTGGCGATGATTCAAGCGTGTATCCTTCTTCGGTGTCAGAAGAGCGCGTAATGATGCCTAAATCTAGATGTCCGCTATCAATCATGATCTTTACGCGATTGCTTGGAGTACATGTGATTTGTAGGTCTAAATTTGGCCAGCATTTGTGTAGTAATTTTATCAGTTTAGGGAGTACTGATTCAGCATAGTCATCAGGACAGCCTAAGCGTAATAAGGTACTTGGTTGAGCTGCATTCATTTGTTTTACTGTTTCATCATGTAATTGCACGAGTTGTTTAGCGTAACGTGCGAATACTTGCCCATCATGAGATAAGTTGAGTAGTCGGCCTTGTTTTTGGAAAAGCTTTTTATTTAGATCTTGTTCTAGCTTTTTCATTTGCATGCTAATTGCTGACTGAGTTCTATGAACTTGTTTTGCGGCACGAGTGAAGCTGCCAGTTTCAACAAACGCCAGAAAGCTTCTTAAAGCATCAATATCCATTTATAAACCTTAACCTATTCGATATCTTGATAGGTTATATCAAAATTATCCGTTAGTCAGTAGGGTAAATTATCGCTAACGTATTTGCTAATTAATCCAACAGGTATTGTATATGCAGTTATTTATAGGGAATAAAAATTACTCGTCTTGGTCACTAAGAGCATGGTTGATGCTGGCAAAGTCGGGTACTGACTTTAATGAAGTACAACTGGTTTTAGATACGCCAGAGTTTTATCAGCGACTGGAAAGTGTGACCCCCACCTTGAAAGTTCCCACTTTGGTTGATGACAGTACGGTGGTTTGGGATTCCTTGGCTATTTGTGAATATATCAATGATGCTTATTCATTAGGGAAATATTGGCCAACAAATACGGCGCAGCGAGCAAAAGCTCGAGCTATTGCATGTGAAATGCACTCAGGTTTCAATGGTGTTCGCAATGAAATGCCAATGAATATAAGAGCAAAACGCAGTGTAGTATTGAGTGAGCAAGCGAAGCAAGACATTGCACGTATCGAACAGATCTGGAGTGAACAGTACAATGAGTATGCTGCACAGGGGGGCTGGTTATTTGGGCAGTGGTCTATCACAGATGCAATGTTTGCCCCAGTGGTATTACGTTTTAAGACTTATGGGATAACGGTGAATAGTGCCGCGACAAATTACATGGAGCAGGTTTTAAATTGCCCTGTATTACAGCGCTGGGTTGAGGAAGCATTAATGGAAACTGACATTGTGGCAATTGATGAAGCAGGTGAAGAGCGAGAGTAGGCAGATGAAAACACTGGGACTAATAGGGGGGATGAGTTGGGAGTCAACAGCGAGTTATTATCGATTGATCAATCAAGGAATAAAGTCAAAGTTAGGTGGGCTACATAGTGGAAAAATTATTTTAAATAGCGTTGATTTTGCGCAAATTGAAGCATTTCAACAATCAGGAGATTGGCAAAAAAGTGCGGAGGTATTACAAAGTTCAGCTCTGAGTTTAGAGGCCGCTGGCGCGCAGTGTATTATGATTTGCACTAACACAATGCATAAAGTGGCGGATGAAGTAGCCAGTGTTGTAACCTTACCCCTATTACATATTGCCGACGCTACGGCGAAAGTGATTTGCAAGCAAAAGCTGAATAAAGTGGCTTTGTTAGGTACGCGTTTTACTATGGCAGATACTTTCTATATAGAGCGACTAGAGCAGCATGGCATTGAAGTATTGGTGCCCAGTGAGCAAGATCAAATAGTCATTCACGACATTATATATCAACAGTTATGTGTAGGAGACATTCGGCCTCATTCAAAACAATTGTATTTATCGGTTATTGCTCACCTCGAGGCGAGAGGCGCGCAAGGTGTGGTGTTAGGGTGTACAGAAATAGGGTTATTGATCCAGCAAGAAGATACTAATATTCCTCTTTTTGATACGGCTGAAATTCATGCTAATGCGGCTGTGGAGTTCGCATTGTCTGATTGATCATTGTTTGGTTTTTTTAATATTGCCTTTTAAGTGGTTTAATTTAGTTGATACCGGTGAGCGCGACGCTGTTATCAACACTCGTATTACTAAGTACACATAGGTTATGTCGAGGTGTTTGGGATATTGGTGACGTCGGTCGCTGTTTTTATGGTGGGTAGACCTCAGATCTCAACGAGCTTAGTTATAAAAAACAACGTAATACCTTAATAAAGAATTAGTAAGTATTGAATTAGGCAAGCTGAGTTCATCTTCAGGGAGACTGGGGTAGTAATTAACTTTTGAACTCAGCTTGGCTATCCCCTGTTAGTAGTAAGAGCAAAGTCAGTAAAATAGAAAACCAAATAATTGATTTAGCATGGTGTTTACGTATTATTGGAGTATTAAGGGCTGTTAGATACAAATATAAGTATGTCATCGAATTTACATATCCAAGCGATTGTGCAAAGCATTAAAGAAGAAGAGCAGTCGCTAAGAAGTCAGTTTCCTATATTGGCTTATCAAAACATGCTGGGCGTATCATTGCTTATGTTTGCAGTGTTGGCCATGTTGCTCGTTGCTGGGTTCTATGCAGTATCTTATATTCCAGCTTGGCTTTGTATTGTTTTGATCGCCTTCATTACGTCTATTTCTCATGAAATTGAACATGACTTGATCCATAAGCTTTACTTTAAGCGCAATCCTGTTGTACATAATTTAATGATGTTAATTGTATGGTTGATGCGGCCAAATACGATTAACCCATGGTATCGACGAAAAATACATTTGCATCATCACAAAGTATCAGGAACTAACCAAGATCTCGAAGAGCGTTTGGTTGGTAATGGTATAAAAAACCCAGCTTTGAGAGTTGTCTCAATTGTTGATGGTTTATTGGGATTGATTATTTCTCATAGAGCGTTTAAACGGGAAATCACAGGGTTCAGGTTTTTAAGTATATTTAATGCAGGATTTCCAATCGCAACGGTATATTTTGGTATTTTATACGGGTTTATCATTTTTCACAGCATAGATGGGTTTCTTTATGACCCAGCGACACATCCAACTTGGTTAATTGATGTTATGAAGTGGGTAGACTTTTTAATGGTTGTGTTAATTGCACCGAATATAATTCGTTCCTCTAGCTTAAACTTGGTTACGTCTTCAATGCATTATTATGGTGGTGTGGGTAACCTTATGCAACAAACTCAGGTACTCAATCATTGGGTGTTTTTCCCGTTCCAGTTATTCTGTTTTAACTTTGGAAATACGCATACAATTCACCATTTCTTACCAAACCAGCCATTTTATATTCGACAAATGATCAGCGGTCGAATACTACCAGTCATGAAACACCATGGTGTACGTTTTAACGATATTAAGAGTATAAAGCAGGCTAATTTTTACAGTGCATCAGGATTACAGTCAGATAAAGATATGTAGCGTATTGATGAGGCAATCTAGTTTAGATGCTTTTAATATGAGGCTTAACGCTTTTTACACTATACTCTAGTCGAATATAGCTAAAGCTATTTTGGTCCAACTACATTTTTTCCACACATATTTATAGTGTAATCTGAACAAGGTAATGTCACAGGGTGGGTAACTTGAATAGGCTAGCGGTTGTTTTTATTGCATGTATCTCACATTTTTTACTCGTTCAATTTGGTAGTCAGTTTCTCATTCCATTTGGATACGCAAGTGTCATCTGGCCTGCAACAGGTGTTGCGCTCGGGTTATATCTATTAAAAGGCTGGCCGGTTTTAGTGGGTGTATTACTCTCTTTTATCGTTTGCTTGCACAGTGATACTTTAATCAGTGGCTTACCGCCAGAAGTGGTCTATCTTCTCGCTTTGATAAGTACAATTCAGTTATTTGTTAGTCGACAGCTTGTTTTACAGTTTTCTCAAGTGCCTATTCGGATCTCTATTCCATTTGAAATAATTAAGTTTTTGTTCATTACAGGGCCTGTCGCAACATTGTTATCGAGTGTTGCGATTTATTGTGTGCTGTCGCTTTATTTGCCATTACCGCAAGAAACGTTGTTATATATCGGCGTGACAAAGTGGGTGGGAGATTTTTTGAGCGTGGTGCTCTTAACGCCTATTTTTCTATTTTTATATCCCAATGTTTTTGTTAAAAAAGCACGAAAAGCATCTGCCGCTATCATGACCAGCTTATTGAGCTTTTCTATAATTTGTTTTGTATATTTTGTATCAAGTAATAACTTTAATCGAGATAAAAAACAGCAATTCATGAGCGGTACCGTATCTTTTGTAGAACAGATAAACAGCACCCAAGCGACTATAAAATTGTACTTAAAGGCACTTGAAGCATACTTTCAAGCAAGTGAACAAGTGACGAAAGAAGAATTTAGTGCTTTTACATCTATAATACAAAACACATCCATTAAAGTGAGAGCAATTGGTTGGATCCCCTTGGTGAAAAACGAGGCGAGAGCGCAATTTGAAGCTAGCATGCAAAGGTTGTATTCAGAAGGTGCCTATATTCAGCAATTGACCGCGACAGGAATTCAAAGTGCACCTGAACAACCTTATTACTTACCCATCTATTACACGTACCCATTGCAAGAAAATAAGTCTGTTATTGGTCTTGATGTGTCTACTCACCCGGTTGCAAGTAAGAGTATTAAACATGCAATTGCGCATCAGAGCTTTGCAGTCACTGATATTTTCACTTTAGTTCAGCAACAAGATAAAACCGACGGCGTGGTGGTGTATTACCCGATTTTTAAAAAGAGCGAGGTACCTAGCTTAGCGTCTTTAATTGGGTTTGTGGAAGTGGTACTAGAGTTAGAGTTGTTATTAGATCCCATGTACACCACAGAGCGTAAAAGTGTATTTACTTATCAAATTAGTTTTGGTGAGGGCAATGTATTTTCTCACCCTAATTATGAAAGCGGGCATTTTATCTCTCATGAAGTCCAATTTACGTTGTTTGATAAGCAAGGCACCATACAGTTTTCCAGCTCTGATAGTTTTGCTTCTCATCTGATTAATTGGGTTGATTTTATTATCGTATTGATAGGCTGTATCTTGGGCGTCATTTGTGTGATGTTTGTATTTTTTATCGTGTCTTTTAATACAAGTTTAGAAAAAAGGTGAAAGCAAGCACGCATGAACTTATTGAAAAGAATAATGAGTTGGAGCTGGCGAATGAGGCGAAGAACTTGTTTTTAGCAAATGTAAGTCATGAGTATCGTACTCCATTAAATGCCATTATCGGGTTTACGGAATTGGCGACAAAAGAAACGTCAGATCTGCCCACGTTAGATTATTTAGCGAAGATAAACGATGCTTCGAATATTTTGTTAAGCACAGTCAATGACGTATTAGATTTTTCGAAAATGCAGGCGGGTCAATTAGATTTAGATTTAAAGGTGTTTAAGCCATCAGATGTCACCGCGTCAGTCATAGGAATGCTGTCTCATTTGGCTTCTGAGAAGTCGATTACGATTCAATATCAGCATGACGCAAATTATAAAAGCTGGGTCGAAGGGGATGAACTTCGCTTTAAACAAATATTGATTAATTTACTGAACAACGCGCTTAAGTTTACACCCAAAGGCAGTATTCACCTTGATTGTAAATGTGTTGAAATAAATGATAATGCCACAGAGCTCACTATCAAAGTGCGTGATACGGGAATTGGCATTAAAGAAGAAGATCAACAACGATTGTTTAACGCATTTGCACAAGCACAAAGCTCAACAACACGGAACTATGGCGGTACCGGGCTTGGCCTTTCTATTGTAAAGCAGTTATGTATTTTAATGGGAGGAGGGATCTCTGTTACGAGTCAAGAGAATGTTGGCAGTGAATTTACCGTGGTTTTAAAACTCAAAGGGGTGACTGCGGAGCAGGTTGCACTGCAAGAAAATAGCGTTGAAAGCGATGCCGGGCAACAGGGCCATCATTTTCAAGGAATGCGTGTTTTAGTTGTAGAAGATAATAAAATCAATCAGATTGTGGTACAAAAGCACCTAAGGAATTTAGGGTTAGACTGTGATTTCGCAAATGACGGTCAACAGGCTTTAGAGTATTTAAAAGCACAACAACCCGACTTAATTTTGATGGATTTACAAATGCCTGTTATGGATGGCTTTACTGCATCAGCCCACATCAAAAATGATGAAGCGTTAAAACATATTTCAATAGTGATACTCAGTGCCAGTGTTGGTAAAGAAGAGAAGCAACAAGCCGCGAGGTTAGGCATTGAAGATTTCATTCATAAGCCATATCAACAAAGTGATCTAGTGAGGGTATTAAATAAATATGCGAGCTGAATGAGCTCTGCATGATTTGAATTACTTCTTTTTAATACCCGACACAATGACTTGGTTTACGACTATTGAAATGCTGATTCAACGAGACTAAGGTATCGATCCTCACAATCTAACTCAATGGTGACCCCAAGTGGTAGTATGAGTTGTGGGTCGGTGTGGCCGAAGTCTAAATTACATATAATGGGTAAATCACAAACGTTGAATTCATCTTTAACCACCGCTTGAACTGTGTTTATTAACGCTAATTGTTCGTCTGTATTATAGTCTCTGGGTCTACCAATCATGAGGCCTGATAGTTGCTCAAAAACCCCCATAACCCCATAGTTTCTTAACCAGTAGCGCACATAGTCGATACTTGGTTTGTCTTCTGAAGTTTCTAAAAATAGCACTTTATTGTGCCAAAAGTGAGGTTTTGGCCAATATTTAGTCCCTTTGAGCATTTCAAGTACTTCAATACATCCACCAAAAAGTTGCCCTCTAACACGGCCGGTACCTTGAACAAAAGTGGGACCTGGATTTGTAATTGGTGAATTGAGTTGACCTGTAAGTGCCATTTTATGCCAGTCAGGGTAGCCGTGATGATATTGAGAAAATGTTGGTAACACGTATTGCTGTTCCGCAGATAAGAGCTGTTTGGCTAGGTAACGTTGATAGTCAGCACTGTGATTATGTAGTTGCGCAAAGCCAGCCATAATAGACGGGCCGTTAAAAGTAACTAAGCCGTGTTGGTTAAGGTAGGTTGTAATGGTGGTAATATCTGAAAAGCCCATAAAAAACTTAGGGTTGGCTAGAATAGTATCTAAATCTAAATATTGTAACAATCGAGCTGAATCTGAACCGCCAATCGTCGCAATTATGCCATCAACGTCAGTATTGGCAAACGCGGCGTTGATGTCATCAGCACGCATTTTTGGATTTGCAAAAAGGTGATTATTATGTGCTTTAGCACTAGGATACTCGACAATATTAAATCCCATTGCTGTTAGGTTCTTAATACCCATTTGGTAAATATGAGGGAATATTGAAGGGCCGCCCCAAGAAGGCGACACAATGGCGAGTGTTGCACCCTGAGTAAGTGATTTTGGTTTAATTTTTTTCATGACCAGCTCCTTAGCGTTTGATGGCTAAAGACATTAACACATTGATTGTGAGTTTCTAGTGCGCCATGATGTACTTAAAGCAAAGCGTATGAAGCTTTGCTTTATAGAATTTAGTTAATAACGCCATTAACTAATACGGTGGGGAGGAATATCTGATTTAAGTAAATGACTGTTTTCTAGATACAAGGTGCCTTGATAAACGGTTTCCCCGTCAGAACTAAATTCGAACATAAATTGGCTTTTAATTCCAGGTTTACCGCTGCGCAAAATGCCTAGGCGTCGTTTTTGACATGCAACGCTTAGTAATTGCACTTGTAATCGCTCAGCTTGACGTTCAGCATGCTGTTTGGCCGATTCAGCAAACTGGCGACTAAACCAAAAGAATGCGATCACGGCACCTGTGAGTATAAAAATCCAAAGTGTTGCCATTTAAGAAAATAACCTACCAATTGCACGAGACAAGGTCTCACTGCGATTTTCTGCTCTAAGAATACTTAAAACATGAGGGCGAAGGCTTGGAATTGCAACCAAATCAGCAAAAATACTTGTAAATAAACCATCAACTTGTGTGTTATGTGCAGCTTTATCTAACAAGATAAATAATCGGCTTTGCTCATTGAAAGCCTCCCAGCAACGGCCAGTTAAAGTCAGCAGTATATCTGCTTCGTTGGCGAGTTCATCCGCCAATATCAAATCAGTCGCTTGCAGTAATAACCCCTGTGCTTTAGTTGCTGATAGTGCTCTTAAATTACAGATAAGTATATCGAGCTGTTTATTTTTTAGCGCGCTTATACAGTCGTTGTAAAATAGTTCACTTAAATGAGTATCGGTTGGCACATGCTCAAGCATCGCGCTTAAAGGTTGTTTCACTTGAATTGGCAGTGATGACCAAACAGAGTGTAAGTTTTTGGCATTATGGCTGTGCTCTAGGCGAAATGCAAAGTCGGCCAAACCCTGTACCGCAACATTTTGCCAAGCGTTTTCAGGTAGCTTACCCGCAAAATATAATTCGGCATACTCATAATACTGTGATGCAGGACGGTTTATCTCTCGTTTGAGTAATGCATTGAATGCGGCAAGTTTATTTGCATTCGGTGTAAAAACGTAAGGGTTGTTATCAAGTTTACCCTGAGCTTGTTCACCGGTAATTTCTGTACCAAGAGCTTCTAGTACCATATTTGCAAAGTGGTCTCGACTTGCTGCGACCAATTTACTCTGTTCATCAAGTGGTAACTTTAAAAACCAGACATATGGGTCTAACGTGGCATTATTGTCCCAAAATTGAATCGCAATAAGTGCATGCCCTGCCAGTGGGTAGGGGTAAGGAATTAATGTGCCCTCAATTTGCGCAAATTGTTTTTTGTCGATTTTGGTGATCCTGCGACCAATATCATAAGCTCGCCATTGAGTACCTGCGGCTGAAAGGAGTTGGCCAAGAGTGGAGATTTGCGCTGTCATAATTCATGCTAAATTGGGGAATATGTGCCAGATTATACCTGCAATTTACGGCGCTGGTAAGCTTGTGCTGGGGATTGCTATTGAGCTTGGGTATAATTGTCCAATTATTTGTAATATTGGGCCTTTAGCGAGTGCAAAAAATGGCAAAAAAGAATCAAGTGGACGCGTTGCTAACGCAGTTGACGCAAGAGCTGACGCAGGCAGAGCTTTGGCAGTATACACCGATAGAGCCTCGCAAACTGCTTTCTAGCGAGCCTTTTTGTTGTGATACGTTACAGTTTGAACAATGGCTACAATTTATTTTTATCCCGAAAATACGCCAATTGATAGTGACGGGGGCACCGTTACCAAACAATATATCGATTGCACCCATGGCAGAAATACACTATTCAAAACTGGCTTGTTTTTTGCCTTTACACCGCGTGCTTAGCGAACTAGATGCGATACTGAGTGGGAGATAAGAGATGTTAGAAATCATCTATCAAGATAAAGATTATGTAGCAATAAACAAGCCTTCAGGGCTATTAGTACATCGCTCACTACTCGATAAAAGAGAAACCCAATTCGCAGTACAAATGCTAAGAGACCAACTCGGTCAACATGTTTTTCCAGTGCACCGTTTAGATAGGCCTACATCTGGTGTGTTGTTATTTGCATTGAGCTCAGAAGCGGCTCGCGATATGAATCAGGTTTTTATCGATGGCAATATTGAAAAGCGTTATCTGGCATTAGTGCGTGGCTTTGCGCCAGAGTCGACATTTATAGATAGGCCATTGAAAGAAGAACTTGATAAAATAGCAGATAAATTCGCAGATCAAGATAAAGCCCCGCAAGAAGCGCAAACACAGTTTAATTGCTTACATAAAGCGAGTTTACCGATCCCTTTTGGTAAGTATCCATCCATCCGTTATTCATTGGTAGAGTGTTTTCCAAAAACAGGTAGGAAGCACCAAATTCGCCGTCATTTAAATTATTTATCAACACCAATTATTGGCGATGTAAATCACGGCGATAACAAACATAATCATTTCTTTGTTGAGCATTTTAGCTATCGCCGCTTAATGTTGTTTGCAAGTTCGTTAAAATTTATCCATCCTTATACGCATAAATCAGTAACAATAAGCGCTGAGTTGGGTGAGCAAATGCTGGCAGTTTGCGACCAATTAGGCTGGCCTAACCAAGAGAAGGATTATGAATAATGGCAGTCGTGTCAATTTTTGTCGGTAGTATGTATGGTAATGCAGATAATTTAGCTGCAGAGATTAAAAAAGCATTGCTCGCTCAAGGTCATGAGGCGGCAGTGTATGACAGTGGTACATTAGAGCAAATCAAACAATCAGATAATATTTTGTTTGTATCATCGACAACAGGATCTGGTGATATTCCTGATAATTTAGAACCGCTTATATCTCAAATGCATAGCCAAGCACCCATGCTTACAGGAAAGAAGGTCGGGGTAGTTGCATTGGGAGATCGTAGCTATGGAGAAACTTTTTGTGGTGCTGGTCGCCAAATCGATGAACTTATACGCGGGCTAGATGCGACGAGTGTGACGTCCAGGTTAGACATCGATGCGGGAGAGTATTTTGAACCATGGGAACCGACTGAGTTATGGCTAAGGAGTTGGCAGCAAGCTTTATAATGCCATGATATACAAAATTAAACATTAAAATGGCGCACATGATGAGCGCCATTTTATGTCCAACAGCCCCTAGTGCTAGGTACGTTTCACATCGACTTTTAATTTCAGTTTTTGACCCGGATGCAAATATTTCTGGCCAGCGAGGTTATTCCATTTGATGATTTCTTTCACCGTTAAATTAAATTTACTGGCAATACGGGCTAATGAATCACCGCGTCTGACTTTATAAGTAATAGTGCGAGACGTACTCACAAGCGTGGTATTTGGTTTGCTTTTGGTATTTTGGTAAACCGTTAATTTTTGCCCTAATCGCAATACCGATTGCGTTTTAAGTTTATTCCAACTGGCAAGCTGCTTAATCGTTACATCGTATTCTCGACTGATATCCCACAGCGTATCGCCACTTTTTACAACATGGGTTTTTTTACTTTTTTGATTCTTATTGACCGCCATCCTGACTTGTGATGGTAAGTGCTCACTTTTCAATTCTCCATCACTTAAAGGCACGAGTAGTTTTTGACCAATTCGAATAATATGACTGTTTAGTTTATTTAAAGATTGAATAGCACTGGAACTGGTTGAGAATTTTTTCGCTATTACAGACAGTGTATCACCTCGGTTAACGGTATAATATTGCCACCTTAAACGGTCTTTAGCTTCCGTAACGGCTAATTTTGTTTTAAATGTATCAATTTTATCTGATGGGAGTAGTAAGATATGAGGCCCATCAGGGTCTGTTGCCCAGCGATTGAATCCGGGGTTAAGTCGATATAATTCAGTTAAAGTAATATCGGCCATTTGCGCTGCGAGTGCTAAATCAATTTGAGAGTCAACATCAATGGTCTCAACAACTTGGGCATTGATAATGGGGTTCCAGGTTACTTTGAATTCATCTTGACGCTTCAAAAGATCAGATAAAGCGAGTAACTTTGGTACATACGCGGTTGTCTCTCTTGGCAAGTCTAAAGACCAAAAGTCGGTGGGTAAATGTTTTTTGCGGTTTTTGCGAATGGCCTTTAGCAGTCGACCTTCACCTGAGTTGTATGCCGCGATTGCATTGAGCCAATCACCCTCAAGGGTTTTATGTAAATAAGTTAAGTAATCAAGTGCTGCGCGGGTTGATTGAACAATGTCACGTCGTCCGTCATACCACCAATTCTGCTTTAAGTTAAAACGCTCGCCAGTTTGTGGCATGAACTGCCAAATACCCGAGGCACTACGATGAGAATAACCAAAAGGGTCAAATGCACTTTCTACGATTGGCAGGAGGGCAATTTCAATGGGCATTTCACGTTTCTCTACTTCTTCAACAATGAAGTAGAGGTAAGGTTCTGCGCGTTTTGATATTCGATCCATATAGCGCTGGTGCCGTTGATAATAATTACGCTCAGCAACCACAGGTCTGTTTTGCGGCACTTCTATCGAAAGCTGGTAGCGAATACGTTCCCATACGTCGTCAAAGACCGGGGGGGGCTCATCTACTTCAATTGGAGCATGGATTGCACTCAGTAATGTCTCACTAATTTCATGCGGACTTGCTGCGTTATCTAATACTTGAGCTTCTACGCGTTGTTCAGTCGTTGATGTTAATGTTTGGCAACCACTTAACAGTGCTACCAGTACAATTAAAATAGGTGATTTAGTCATATTTCTTTATATATTCGGGCAAAAACCCGCCAATACTACCTGTAAATAAGATAAGTTTAAAGAGCTGTGCTGAGCCTGTGCTGACTAAAATTGGTCTTTCCATAATCGCAGAGCTGCAAAGTTATGCCAAGGCGTAAGATTATTCACTGTTACATCATGAGGTAAGTGATGCAACATATGTGGTAGATCCGAGCGCAAAAATGGGTTGATTTTTCGTTCAATACCAAAACGAGTTGGTAGACTGGGTAAATTATTTTTACGCTGTGTAGTGACCCATTCAATGTGTGCTTTGATATCGTTATTATCAGGCTCTACTGCGATAGCAAATGCTAAGTTCGCAGCGCTATATTCATGTGTGCAATAAATTAGGGTGTTGTCATTGAACTGTGAAAACAGTTTAAATGAGTGCCACATTTGCTCTGCACTGCCTTCAAATAATCGTCCACATCCGGCGCTAAACAGCGTATCACCCGTAAAGCACAATACATCATTACAGTAACAGATGTGATCTAATGTATGGCCAGGTGTCGTGAGTACACTGAAAGTGTGTTCAAAAACAGTGAGGCTATCACCATTTCGCAGGGCGTGTGTGATCCCTTTAAATTTGGAGTTCTGAGGACCATATACATTGGTGTTAGGGAAGACGTGAGTGAGTTCAGCAACACCATTGGTATGGTCCCAGTGGTGGTGTGTGATCAAAATACCGCAAAGGGTTGCGTCATGTTGGGCGAGATATGAAAGCACAGGCTCAGCATCACCTGGGTCAACGACCCAAACCTGTTTTTTATCGGTGTCTCGAATAGCCCAGATATAATTGTCATCAAATGCATTGATTGGCTCTACTTGCGCCATGGTTAATTGCTCTATAAAGTGAACGTTAGCAATAGTATAGCGAGCAAGCTCTAACGATGAAACCAGCACTCAGTTTTCAACAAGGCCCAAAGCCTCTTAATTGGCAAGATTTTCCACATGGGGACTATGTACGGTATGGCATTGAGCGGCGAATGGGGAAATGGTTAACGCGAATGTTTGGTTATCATATGCTTAAGCTTGGAGGTTTAAGTGGCCAACTCGATACGTCAAAAAGCGCCATTAAGCATCAAGTTTGTGTCGCCCCTACATCGCAGCAACATGTGGGGGTTGTGGCTGAAATTGATGAATTACCCTTTTCTGAACACAGTGTTGATGCATGTATTCTAAGCCATTGTTTGGAGTATCATTCAGACCCACACCATATTTTACGTGAGGCACACCGCACTTTGATCCCAGGCGGGTATATCGTCATTTCTGGGTTTAACCCATTTAGTTTGTGTGGCCTTGCTCATTGCCTGCCATTTAGTGGTCAAAAGCTGCCTTGGTCAGGACGCTTTTTTACGCCAGCACGCGTAAAAGATTGGTTGGATTTATTGGGGTTTGAGATATTAGCGGATGAGCGCTTTATTCATGCCTCTTTAGCCAGAGGTAGTCGATTGTCTCGATTTGCGCCTTGGCGACATTTTTGTCGCCATTATTTGAAACCAATGGGGAGTTGTTACTTGCTAGTGGCAAGAAAGCGTGTTGCGCCATTAACCCCGATTAAGCCGAAATGGCATGCTCGTCCTAAATGGGCCCCAGCCGTGAAAAGTGCGAGAGTAAGGCAATCTAGAGAGTCATTTCAGGAAGAGAATTAAGCGTCTGGCTGGTAACCATTATCAGGCAATAAGTCATCCATAGAGGCAGCTTCACGGGCTAGGTCGTCAACTATTTCGTTGTACTTGTTGCCACTGTGGCCTTTTACCCATTTCCATTGGATAGTGTGGCGCTGGCAAGCTAAATCTAACCGTTGCCACAAGTCGACATTTTTAACTGGCTTTTTGGCCGCTGTTTTCCAGTTGCGCTTTTTCCAGTTTGCGACCCAAGATTCAATGCCTTGTTTGACATATTGGCTATCGGTATAAAGTATAACACGACAAGGGTGCTTTAATGTTTCTAACGCAACCGTTGCGCCAAGCATTTCCATTCGATTATTTGTGGTGAGTTGATACCCTTGATTTAACGTCTTTTCATGGCCTTTATAGCTCATATAAATACCATAACCACCAGGACCTGGATTACCTAAACATGACCCATCGGTATAAATCTCTACGGTTTTTTGCACGAATTGACCTGTTTTTATGTAGAATAAAGATATTGAATGCTAACAATAGCAAAGTTAGGTTACTGACGAAATGTTAAAAAGACAAATAGTCCTAGATACAGAAACAACGGGTATCGACCCTAAATCGGGCCATCGTATTATTGAGATAGGGTGTGTAGAGCTTGTAAATCGCCGCTTAACTGGTAATAACTTTCATGTGTATATAAACCCTCAACGTAGTATTGAAGAAGAAGCGATAGATGTGCACGGTATTACGAATGAGTTTTTAAAGGGCAAGCCGCTATTCCAAGATGTTGCACACGAGTTCTTTGAGTTTATTAAGGGAGCTGAATTGGTGATCCACAACGCGCCCTTTGACGTCGGCTTTATGGATCATGAATTTGCGATGTTAAACCAAGGTTACCCGCTGACACACGATTACTGCGAAGTATTAGATACCTTAGTCATGGCGAGAGACTTACATCCAGGTCAAAAGAACAACCTAGATGCGCTATGTCGTCGCTATGATATTGATAATGCTAAACGAACTTTGCACGGCGCATTACTGGATTCTGAAATTCTTGCTGATGTTTATCTCGGTATGACCGGGGGGCAGAAAAAACTCAACTTGGCATCGGGTAATGAAACCGGTGGCAATAAACAGCAAGGCGATATAATAAGATTAAGCGCTGATAGACAACCACTTAAAGTTATTTTGGCAAGTGCCGATGAAGTAGTTGCTCACGAAGAACGCTTGAAAGTGGTCAATAAAGATGGCAATACGATATGGCAGCAATAATGAGGTAAACTATGAGGCGATTAATTGTGGGGGCTTTGCTAATAGCCATAGGGTTTGGTGCGTTAGCTTTGCCGTCCATCACGCTTTTACAGCGAAATGGAAAAATAAATGAAATTCCGCTACTAGACAATCGCTTTCGAATTGATCATAAAGTCGACAAAATTACGTTGTTGTTTTTTCGAACTCGAGGAGCGCCAGCGGTTGTATTAGTCAAACCCGATGGCAGTAAGCTCTACGCGCCACAAGCCCTTAAAAATGAAAACCTTGATTGGTTTGATGAACCAAGCTATGACCTCATAACCATTTCAAACCCGACCCCCGGACCTTGGCAAGTGGTTGGTAGTATACAGCCGAATAGTCGCATTATGGTGCTGGGTGAAGTTGAACTTCATGTAGACCCTTTACCTCCTTTGTTGTTTAGAGGGGAAACGTTAAAAGTCAGTGGCCATATCACCAATGACGGCAAGCCGATACAAACCGGTTATTTTCGCGATGTTGTGAGTTTATTTGTCGAATTTACCAGTACCAATAATAACAACTATGCAAACTTTGGAGCAGGGACACAAAGCGTCACTGCATTTAAAGATGATGGTCGAGAGTTTGATGAAAGGCCGATGGATGGTATTTTTACTGGAGAGTTTAAGTTGAGTTTCCCTGCGGGGGAGTGGCAACCTGAATTTTTCATAGAAACCCCGATACTAAAACGCAGAGTTGTTAAAGAGCCGCTTATTATTGCTGAGCCGCCTTTTGACTATCATTTAGAACTTGCCACGGACAAAGAGTCAGAACACGAGCTATTACTGCGAATTGACCAAGATATTGTTAAACCTGAGACGGTGATTTTTCAGGGGAAAATCTTTTACCCGAATGGTGAAGAGAAAATGTTCACCTTAAATGAAGAAGCGCGATTATATAGAAAAGTCATGATTCAAAATTATGATTGGGGCAGATATAGCATTGAGCTGTCGGCGTTTGGTGAAAATGTAAATGGTCGAGAGTTCATGGCAACATTGCCGATGTATAAATTTGAAATAGAGCGACCAATAGAAAAGGTACCTGAGTTACCGTTAGCTGAACAAAAAATGGCGAACCAAGAAAAGGCAGCAGAAATAGTTGATGATACGATGAGTTCTAGCACGATGATTGCGATTATTTTGTTTGGCAATCTGATGGTTTTATTGTTTGGGTGGTTGGCTATTCGTATTTTTGTGCAAAATAAACCCATTAAGTTGCGCTTTAAATTGCCTTCATTTAAGAAAAAGTCAGAACTTGAAATAGAAGAAACAGAAATAGAGAATCAAAAGTCAGATGGGAATGGCTCAAAAAATGATAAATCAGGTGATATTTTGAACCTTTCGATGTCAGATGACTAAAAAAGAAGGAAAATTGCAAAAAAACTGTTGACTCCAAAGGGGTCCATTCGTATTATTCACGCCGCTGTCAGGGAGCAACCTAACAGCAAGAATAATGCGGAGTGGTAGTTCAGTTGGTTAGAATACCGGCCTGTCACGCCGGGGGTCGCGGGTTCGAGTCCCGTCCACTCCGCCAATTATTCAAAAATTTGTAAGAGATGCTGGAGTGGTAGTTCAGTTGGTTAGAATACCGGCCTGTCACGCCGGGGGTCGCGGGTTCGAGTCCCGTCCACTCCGCCAATCCTTACAACGCCGAAAGGCACGCTTTTCCTTAGTGGAGTGGTAGTTCAGTTGGTTAGAATACCGGCCTGTCACGCCGGGGGTCGCGGGTTCGAGTCCCGTCCACTCCGCCAATAGGAAAGCACAGATTAAAACGTCGAGGAGTGGTAGTTCAGTTGGTTAGAATACCGGCCTGTCACGCCGGGGGTCGCGGGTTCGAGTCCCGTCCACTCCGCCAACGTCTTAATCGAAATTTTATTTGCTCAGCGGAGTGGTAGTTCAGTTGGTTAGAATACCGGCCTGTCACGCCGGGGGTCGCGGGTTCGAGTCCCGTCCACTCCGCCAATGCAAATAACAAAAATGATATCTCTGCGGAGTGGTAGTTCAGTTGGTTAGAATACCGGCCTGTCACGCCGGGGGTCGCGGGTTCGAGTCCCGTCCACTCCGCCATTTGATATCTAGGGGACGCCCGAAATACGTCATATACCACTGCGGAGTGGTAGTTCAGTTGGTTAGAATACCGGCCTGTCACGCCGGGGGTCGCGGGTTCGAGTCCCGTCCACTCCGCCATATATGTTAAATTTCTCTCAAAGCATATACTCATAATTATTCCTTTAATAATTAAAAAATCCTGAAATTACATATCAATTATTAATATTCTTTATCTGCTTATCTGCTTATCTGCTTATCTGCTTATCTGCTTATCTGC
>NZ_JAGJEK010000034.1:0-58703 GCF_018101015.1 Pseudoalteromonas sp. MMG005
GTTTTTCTACATACTGCCTTGTTCTGAAATCATTACGCATTCGAATTAAAGCTACAGTCCAAAGTGCATTATTAACATCTCTTGTACCACCTCTGTTTAGCCTGTGGCGTTGCTTTTTATCTGAAGATGCATCCAAGGGGCTAGCACCACATAAGGCAGCAACGGATGATTCTTTTTTTAGTCGCTCAGGATTGTCACCAGCAGCAACAAGCAATGTCGCTGCAACATAGCTCCCTACACCATATTGCTCTAGTAATGTAGAAGCTGCTGAGCTGGTTAATGCTTTAAGTTGTTTATCAATCGTTTTAGCTTGTGTGACAACACTTCCCATCGCTTTGCTAGCAGGTTCAGCAGTTTCTTCCAGTATGCTGTCTGAATTCATTTCTAGTGCCTTACAAGCAAGGCCGCATTGGTAACTCGAAGGGACATAGCACTTTTGACGAATATGTTCTGACGCAGTAACAAGTAAAGCTTGAATTTGGTTGATTGCTTGTGCTTTAGACTTTACTGAACTTTTCCTTGCTACAACTAAAAACTTCATAGCTTCAACTTTGCGATCATGAAACTTGGGGATAGCAGTAGATTCATTGGCCACGACAGAGCGAGTTGCTTTTTCAGCATCAGTAGGACCGGATTTTCCTCTTAGCCTTCTAACTGCTCGATTAGGTCGGTTAACTTCAAAAACTGTAATGTGTTTACCTTGCAAGAACTTACATATGCCAGCACCATAGGTGCCTGTCCCTTCTTAGTCCACGTGGTGAAAATTGCACTTCATTTATCACTAATAGAAGAGAGATGGAAAACTATATCCGTTTTGAAGCGATCAACGAAGAGTTTGGCACCCAATTTGCGGAACAATTCCAGCCATTTGATGATGTACCAACATTAGTAGCTAAGGCAGTATATGGTGCTTCTGGCTCTTCAAAATCTTGGGAGGAGTTAGATGATAAGAAGCAAAGTAAGAAAGAGAGCAAAGCCAAAAAGCGTTTAAATCGAGGAGCTGTTGAAAATATGACCTTGGCACGCCTTGAGGAAGTCGATGCTGAAGGCGAGGTCATGAGTTGGCTGGCAGCTATCAGTCTTCAATCACAGTAAATATTTAAGATTCGTTTTTCGAATGAGGGTTTCTAGCTAATGGTAAATTTGTGTAACTTGTCACATATCGATTTCGAAGATTTGTGCATTGATATAGTACAGAAAGAGACGGGGGAAAAGTTTTCTTCATTTGGTGCGGGGCCTGATGGTGGAATTGATGGTCGTCACTCCAAGAGTGATAAATTAACTATATTGCAATGTAAACACTATACAAAATCGAGAGCATCAGATCTTTTAAGGACTGCAAGACAAGAAGTTCTAAAGCTAAATAAAATAAATCCTGCTCGCTATTTATTTTTCACATCTTATACATTGACACCAAACCTAAGTGACCAACTGACTGATATTTTTAGACCTTACATTTGTTCAAGTGATGATATTTGGGGAGCCGAAGATATAAGAGCTGCACTAAGAAGACATCCAGATATTTTGAAGTCTCACTTCAAGCTCTGGCTAACGGATTCTGCCATTTTGGATCGAGTATTACATTCAGGGTTAGAAAATTATACTCAAATAACCAAAGATGAGATTGCAGATGAATCTAAGGTCTATGTAAGAAACCCAAGTTATGATGATGCATTTTTAAAGCTTGAATCAAAAAATACTCTTATTATCTCAGGTGCTCCAGGTGTAGGTAAAACAACTTTAGCTAAAATGGTCTGTTATCAATACCTAAAAGATGGATGGAGTTTTTGTGCAATAAATTCACTAGAACAAGGGTATGCAAAGATTAACCAAGGTAGCCAAACGGTTTTCTTTTTTGATGACTTCTTGGGAAAGATTGAGCTGAATAGAAATGCTTTAGTAAATAATGAATCGGCTTTAGCAACCTTCATGAAAAGGGTGCAAAAGTCAGAAAATGCCAAATTCATTTTTGGACTTCCCAGACTTTGCTAGACACTCAATGAGTTACATTGTGACTTCTAATAAGAGGTGTTTTATGAGCAAAGGCAAACGCTATACCCAAGAGTTTAAAGAAGCAGCTGTTAAACAAATTACTGACCGTGGATACTCAGTTGCAGAAGTCGCTGAGCGATTAGATATTTGTACCAAAACGTTATACCACTGGCGGAGCCAGTTATCAGATAAACCTAAATCTGTTCAATCATTCGATGAAAAACTGAAGATCGCTACATTAGAGGCTGCATTGAAACGTGTGACGGAGGAGCGAGACATTTTAAAAAAGGCCGCAAGGTACTTTGCCAGTCACCCCGAATAAAGTACGGCTTCATTCGTGATCATCGAGATGAGTTTTCTATCCTTGCTATGTGCCGCCTGTTTCAACTACATCGTAGTGGTTTTTATGCGTGGTTAAAAAAGCCCTTAAGTGATAGAGCACTTGAAGATCGTCGCTTGTTAAAACTCATTAAAGCGTTTTATGTAGTCAGTGGCGGTACGTATGGTAGCCCTTGGATACATGCAGATTTGCGTGAAGCAGGTGAGCAATGCAGCGTAAAATTGGTACGAGCAGCAAGAAGTGCCAGCGCAGTATAAACACAACTTAGGTACTTATCAGGGTTTTAGTGAACATGCTCCTGCATTGCTTAATGATCGGCTTAGTGAGTTTGCAATGAGTGAACGAACAGTTAAAAGCGGCATTAACAAGCTGCCAACTAACTTAAGGACCAAAGTTAACACATTGCTTAAAAAGGCAGGCATTGATTGGGCTAAAGCGAAAACCTTTGAATATTTCGACACAGTTAAGCGCGATAATCATCATCAAAGCCTGTTACTACACGATTGAATCAAAATAGGAACTAAGTTATGGTTGGTTCATTTACAAAGCTGGGTCGTTCTACCGACCCATAAAATTTCTATTAGCATTGGTGCAAGGATTATTAATATGAATACAAGGTTAAAGAAAGTTTTTGTATATTCAGTTTCAATTTTATTACTTTCTGGGAGTGCGCTTTATGTATCTATGGAGGAGTATCAAAAAGAAAGGGTGGGAGAGCTGTTAGGCAAGATAGTAAGCGATTCTGATTTATCAAGTTCTTAATTTATGCAACAAGTTAGCTTGAGTTGAGTCTATATCAACAAAAGTTTAATGTGGAGTGACCAGCCGGTTGCTCTGTTTCGGTTCGTTATACAATTTAAGCCAACGGTAATTAGTCGCTTGAAAAGATTACATGGGGTTTTTCGAACTATAACGTGTTTATTTGCGATGGTTCATCAGGGACTGGCACTTAGTATTTCGCTTATGTGAAGCGCTATACTTTATAGTAACAGCCTGATAAGCGTTAAGTATATAAAAGGCATCATGTTTATTATCTAATGGAGTTCCGATTGTGTTCAAAGCCACATTATTGATTTTTACGCTTTTACCATTGTGGGTTTCAGCGTGCTCCTGTGGTGGTGACGCGCAAAGTATGAAAGAAAGGTTTGAGTTTTATGATGTGATTTTCAGTGGTGCCACATTAGAAACCCATAAAGTGATAAACGGTAACGGTGTGAGGCCATCCTTTTACAAAACACAAATGAAAGTTCAAAAGGTGTGGAAGGGTCTGGGTGTAACGCCTAAGGTGTTTATTCGAACTGAGGTTGAGAGTAACTCATGTGGCGCTCTGTCACCGACAATAGGCAATCAGTTTCTTGTATTCGGACATTTAACAGATGCAGGTCACTACGCTACAGGCGGTTGTCCTATATTTGTGGATCTAAATCAAGCGCGTTTAAGGCAGACAAACGATACTTTTATGGCCGAGGTATGGTCAGCATTAGGTACGCCGGCTTTTATTTATGAAAAATAAGAGGAGACTTAGACTAGCATAATTTGTATCGTGTTATGTAACTTGTTCTGTTTAGAAAGCGATAAGTACTATTTTGGAATAAATCACTGTGAGATAGTGGTGGCCTTCTTTGGTAGCAAAAATATAAAATGTTTTGAGGAAAGTTATGGATATCGGTATTTGGCTCACATTTGTTGCTGCGTGTGTTGTGTTTAGTTTGGCCCCTGGCGCTGGGACAATTACGTCGATTAATAACTCAATGACAGGGGGCATAATTGCCGCTATCAAAGGGCTAGTAGGACTGCAATTGGCGCTAGCATTACACATTATGGTTGTTTCTTTTGGTTTAGGGGCTTTGCTTGCATCTTCAGTGACCTTTTTTGAGGTGTTTAAATATATTGGTGCTGCATATTTAATTTTTCTTGGCATTAAAAAGTGGCGAGAAAAAGGCACGATGAACACCGAACTTGCCCAAGTGTCAACTGTGTATGGTCAGCTTATCAAACAAGGTTTTATCGTGAACCTTTTCAACCCGAAGTCCATTGTGTTTCTTGCGGCATTTTTGCCGCAGTTTGTAAATGTTAATCACTCATTTTCCGAACAATATATGATTTTGGGTGTAACGGTTATTGTGATCGATAGTGTTGTAATGCTGGGTTATTCATTGTTGGGGTTATGCGTAAAACCGTATTTATCAAATCAGCGAGTAATGTCATTTCTCAACAAATTATTTGGCACGTTATTTATTAGTATGGGAGTTGTTTTGGCAAAATCAGAGTCGTAACGCAGGGTGAAATAGTGGTGATTTTAGCTTTATATAGGGCCAGATGAGCCTACCAGTAAAGCCATTTAAAACGCACTGGATTTACAATAAAAGGAAGACCGACGTGCATAAATTACTACTAATAGTCACATTATTATTATATTCACTGCCATCTTTGGCGAAGGTATTCAGTGAAGCACAGTTAACGGAACTTGCTAATGCCTTTGTAGCAGCCAAAAATGCCAGACAACAACCAGATACAGATATTGAAGATATCGATCATTATTTGTCGTTGCTGGCAGATACGTTTATTGATGAACACATTAAGTACAATGTGGTGATCAACAGCAAAACTGAACTTCGAAATAGCCTGATTGCGAAGATGACAGATAAAGTCATCTTTAGTTCTATTCGCATTGTGGAAAAGATGGTCGGCTCAAATGTCGTATTTATTAAAATGATTGAAGTAGGTAAAGTAAAACCGAGTCATTCAAGTAAAGTCATTGACTACGAATCTATCAATATTGTGTCGTTAGAATTCAACGATAAAGGGTTAATCAAGCATATTCGCAGGCATCATGGATTTTAGATTACCGTGTGTATTTGCTTAGGCTGTGCGTTATTGTTACTTCTTTTAAGGTATCGTTTTTATTCATTTTAAGCTGGGCGTTTGAGTATGACTCGCGCTAATACGGTCAATTAGCTGGTTCAACCAACCAGTTGAGAAGCTCGGTTTATAAACGAGGTTAATACGTTCCTGATTTCGTGCAGCAAAATTACTAAGTTTGATAACGCTAAGCTGCTCATCAATAGCAATATCAGGCAGATAAGCCAACGCAGGGTGCTTTTTAATTACACTAAGCAGTGAAGCGAAGTTATCACAGCGAAAAGCAATATGGCGGGGGTGGATATGATCTGGCCACCCATCAGAGCCAACACCACGCACAATGCCGCAAAATGACGAGCTGCTCGGGCAAGCAAAAAATGTATTATTTATATCTGCAAGTGTTGGCGTTTTAATTTGATGAATGGGGTGGTCGGTGGCGGCAACCAGTTCAAATGTGGTAACCCCTAGAGGGAGGGCATGAAATCCTGCTGATTGCCAATCAGGCAAAGCGTCATCGGTTACGATGGCTAGATGAGCGGCGCCGCTTTTAAGTTTATTAATGGCATCGCCTTCAAAAACAGCTTGTAAGTTTACTTCAAATTGCGCAGTGCTGATGTGAGGGAGGAGTTTATCAAGCACGTGATCAAGTAACACGGATGGGCCTGCAATATTGAGTGAATGTTTGGCTTGTGTACTTATGAATTCACTGAGCATTTGATCATATTGATTGATAAGTTCATTAGCATACAGCGTAAATTTCTTACCGTTGGTGTTGACCTGAATGTTCCGACCGACCCGGTCAAAAATTTTACTATTAAGTTGAGTTTCAATTTTCTTAAGTGTTTTCGACAGAGCGCCAGTGGTAATATTAAGCGCCACGGCAGATGTATGAAGGTTTTGAGTTTGTGCTAAATGCGCCAGTTTTCGCAGGTCTTCAACGTTCATATTGATTCCAAAAGGTAAATGATTAATGATATTTAATCGATAAAAATTCAATGAATGACAGTGTAAAGTAGCTACAATTTTTCATCAAGAGATGGCTATGTTGCTTTTTCTACTATTTACCTATTGTACGCGCTGTGTGCTACTTATATGCGTGCTACTCATCGGCGTATCACCTCAAGTGTTCGCAGAGTCCCAGTCACATCAAATGCATCAGCGCTATGGGGCTCATGGTATGGTATTGTTTACTGATGACCAAGAAAATATATACGCCAGCCATTTACCCCTTTATTCGACGCCGCACGATTACCAGATAATTTACCAAATCATTGTACCAAACGAGCAGCAGGTATTAGCTGAATTACGCCAAGGCATGGTTACGCTATTACCGAGTAAGTTTGATTTGAATAGGTTGGTCACCAGAGAGGTGTTCACAATTGGCGCTGACTTTTATACAGGTCATTTTGAGAGAGGCGGAATACACTTTGACAAAATGAAAATTGATTTTCATAAAGCCATTTTAGTTGAACCGATAACGCGTAATTATCAATCACAAAATCAGGTTTTTTATAACGTTAAATTAAACAACCATACCTATCTTCTCGTCCATAAAATACAGCAGCCGCCGTCGTTCGATGCCATTGCTGTTATGCAAAATGACAAAGAGCATAAACAAACCATGTATCAATGCAATAAACCCAAGATATTGAGCCACGTTGCTATCTCAAACGCGTTGGAACAGTGCGGTATTAAAAATATACGCTATTTGGAAACACAGGATTTTACCTTATGAATGGCGTGATGCGTTTTTTAGTAGCATGTGTACTTTATGTAATCAGTTGTACTGTTGCATATGGGAAAGCAACCCCAAACCTTTCTCAAAAGCAGTGGTTTGCGGGGAGTAAAGAGTGTGAACTGGATACGCGCCCTAGTATGGAAGTGCTTGAGTTTAATCTGACTACCTACATCATTCGGCAGAGTAAATGCGTGCATTATGAAGCGCCTTTTATCTATTTATTATTAGGTGATCGAAAAGCACTATTACTTGATACTGGGGCCACAACAAGTGCCAAACTATTCCCCCTTGCGCGCACAGTGCAAATGATTATTCAACAACATTTAATACGCATAAAGCGTCAACCAAAAGATTATGCCTTACATGTATTACACTCGCATAGTCATAACGACCATATAGCAGCTGACTCACAGTTTTATGGGGTGGAAGGCGTATCCGTTGTGCCTCCTCATCAACTAACCGTATTGCAAAAAACGTTGCAGCTAAGCGACTGGCCCAATTCGGTTAGTGTGTTTAAGCTAGGTGGGAGAAATATTTCGGTTATTCCCACACCAGGGCATCAACGAGAGGCTATCAGTTTATATGATGATCAAACACAGTGGCTTTTGACTGGCGATACCTTTTATCCAGGTAGGCTATACATTCGTGATTGGTTAACATTTAAAAGCAGCATAGCAAGGCTGGTGGCATTCAGTGAGATGAACCCTGTTTCAGCTATTTTAGGCGCGCACATCGAAATGTCAGCATGTGCGAAAAAAGATTACCCTTCAGGGTCTGTGTATCATCCAAATGAAGCTTCGTTGGTATTGACCACAAAAGATCTACAGCTACTGCACCGGCAACTGACCATAATGGGGCTGAAACCACAGCAAGTGAGAATGGATAAATTTATTATCTTCCCACTCATATAATGGCTGTTATTGTACATAGGAAAATTTGTGATTGTTTAGTGATAAACACTACTATTTGAGTTAATTTGTTAAGTGTTGATTTTTTAAATTTTTAAGTTGTTGAAATTTATTGGTTTTTATTTGGTTTGTTTATTGCAGAATACCTATTAATTATAACTACATTAACTTGGTAATAGGAATTAGTTGGTATGAAAGATAGGCAATTAGAACGAATTAGAAATAGCTTACTCATCATCGTCGTGATTTTTCAAATCTGTCACTTGTCATGGGAATATTTTAATGGAGGAATTGTCACACATCACATTCTGATGCGCTCAGACTTGCCGGGTATATCCAATTGGTGGGGGTTAATTATATTACCGTCTTTGGTGTTCATCACTTTTATACGTATTAAGAGAAGGCTATTAACGCGCGCGCATGAAGCGCTGAGCTTAAGCGACTTCTATCGTAATATACTGATTGGCTTTATGGGAATGTTGTTGGTGAGCTTGTTGGCGTCGCTCGCGTTCAGTTTTGGTTTACAAAATATTGCTGTTTATATGCTGATGGGCCTGATGATCACAGCACTGTTTATACCGTTACACAAAGCTGAGTGTATTCTGGGTTATGTTATGGGCGCGGCATTTTTCACAGGGCCTGTGATCCCGTTTATTGGTGTGGTTTTATTTTCAACCGTGTCGGTACTGTCTCACTATTGCTTTAAGCCCTTACTGCTACGCTTTAAAAGCGTAAAAAAAGACGCGGTATAACTGAGCAACCTTGGCTGGCGAATAACATAGGTAGTTGATGTATAAAAGTATGGTTGTTCACTATTTTTTAAAGGCCAGATAAAAAGCACCGCATTAAATCTAGCGGTGCTTTATTTTTTTCATATTACTTTTCAATATGACTTTCTAATAACGATTAGAAAAACGTGACTTGTACATCAATCCAAGCATTTGCCGTGCCCAGAGTGCCACCTGTTTCTACAGGGTAAATGCTAAATTTACCCCAAGGGTCGGTGAAGGTATGATTTTTCTGTAAAGGGGCATCATTAAAGTCTTCTAGCGCCCAATTTGAACTGCGAGAGTTTGGAGTAGAGTCTAATAGTAATGAGTTATGGTTGTACCAAGGTGCTGCATTGTTATCCATATAATTCTGCAGGTTGATCACAATACCATTTTGTAAAAGAGGTGTACGTAATTGTTGATCCGGTGATGAATTTGCTTCACTCTTTTGGCGTGTTAAATATTCAACCCAAAACGTTTTATCGCCTGATGGTATTTTAAGACCAATAGCACCAGGTGCATTGTGCCCTGATGATGTGCCATGATTATATGTGTAAATACGGTATTTACCCGATGTTGTTATAGTGGGTACGTCGGTGTCAGAAATCCAGTTATTAAAGTAACCTTTATACATTAGGTTCATTTCTTCTAACGAGTGAGCTCCCATGCCCATTAAGCCAAATACATTACCATAATTGGTGACAACATCATTTGAATTGCCATTAAGCATGCTATTACCACCTTCAATTGACATTGAGTGATGTAATCCTAAAGCGTGCCCAGTTTCATGTGCAATTGTGCCTGCCGCATAAGTATAAATCTCCATAAGCGGTGGACCTGCTTGAGAGTTAATGAAATAAGTTGAATCAGTACCTACAGGCGGTGCAGTCACCATTATAATTGTCGCTTCACCTGGGAAGTTTGGATCTACTCCAACATTAACAAGTTGCTCTTTATAGCCTGGATTCCATAACTTTTTGTCATTGTTATAGTAATTGTGACTCTGTGGCATGGTAATTTTTGGCTTAATTTCCCAAGTAAAGTTGAATTTCCCATATGATTGCTCGGTGAAGTAATCTTTGGTCTTCTGCATTTCAGCATTGATTTGATCCGTGGTAAATTCTAAATCTTGATCTGGAAACCTAAATGGGTAAACCAATACATGAACACCATTATGATCATATCCATCATTGCCAGGGTCATCATCGCCAGGAGTTACTCGGCAGCTGGTTTTGTTAAAGTCCGCAACAACACTTGCACCTTTAAACAAACCTTCTAAACGAATATTGTTCCAGCCATTGCGAGGGTTGGTTAATACCACACATTCGGTATTCCCGACTTTAGACGAACGGATACTGTCGTCGCCAGATTTTGGCCACTTACCATCTGTTCTGCCGGCCAATGTTAAGTTACCTAGACCGTAAGATGAACTAATTGCGATACTCGTTACATTTTGATTAAACGTTGAAATAGCAAAGCCTGTGCCTTGCGAAGCGGCGGGTACACATACAGGTACACCATCTGTGAGCGCAGTTTCAGTAGTAGGATCACTGGTTGCACAAATATTGGCTAAATCGCCACCATCACCTGGTGGGGTAGTTGACCCTGACTTTTTGGTTTTAGTCGTTAATATCGCACTCCAACCAGATGTATTTGTCGTATTTTTTGCATACATTACATAGTAATAGACTTTGTCTTGTACTAAACCTGTATCAGTAAAGCTGGTTTCATTCGCGTTAACAGTCGCTACGGTATGCCAAGATACACCAGCTGATGAACGTTGAATAATAAAGTTATCTTCGTTGTTAGAATTGTCACTCCAAGAGACGATAGCACTCGATTCGGTCGTTGTACCCGTTAGATTGCTAGGCGCAACGATACTCCCTGTATTTCCATCTCCAGGGTTGTCTCCACCACCATCTATATCTCGACAAGACGTCGCACCAAAATCAACAGCAAGAGATGATTTATTGCGGGTGCCAGTGACTGCGATCATCAACCAGTACTGACTAGGATTACTAATTACGACGCACTCACCATTAGTTCCAGAAGTAATTGATTTATAAGCATTACTATTAGAGCCTGTGCTAGGCCAGCGGCCTTGATCTACATATAAACTTAGGTCTCCAGTACCATGTCCTGTACTGATAGCAACACTGTTATGCTCATTTGCACCGCTCAAGCTCAAATAGGCTATTCCGTTGTCATTGACACAAATTGGTGTGCCGTCTGTTATCGAGGTTGAAGGTCCCTGCGTCGCACATACATCAGGCAGAGTTGCACCCAACGCTTGTTGTGAAAGCAGTATTGCTGAACCGAGCATTAACTTGGTCCAATGTGACGAAACGATTTTCATCGTGTTCTCCTTTATCATGTTGTAACTTATTTATGTTGTATTTTTACTGTGAAGTTAATGTAATTTTTCTGTAATTATCTTGATGTATAAATAACCAATATGAATATATTGTATACAGTATATTTTTCAATGGGTTTGCCTATAACACTTTCTTCTATCTTTATACCTTTATTGTTTTTCACGGCATGAGATCACTGCACGTTGTTTGCGTGGAGTAGGAATGGAGTGGCTAAATAGTTTAGTATATGCCGATTAAGCTATTGAAAATATTATATATTATTTTTTGATAGGACGTATTTTTGTATTACAAAGGCGTATGGCTAAACATACTGTGACAAAGGGCATCTTTCACATGACAAAAAAATCATTGAAAAAATAATTTGTTGGAATTAATTATTTTCACTGCTAGAGCTAAAAATACATCCAATTTTGGTTGCTTAACGTATAAATCATGCACATGAGACTGGTTTTGGCTAAATATGAAATAAAACATGCTAATTATTGTACCTAGTAATATTTAAATAATTACTTTCTCCGTCAAATAATGACTTTGCAGTGTGCATACTTAATGATGTATGTAATTTCTTTTTTCCTATACGGCAAGTTATTTCCGTGCGTTTTATGGGGGTCAACGCGCATTATTTTTACTTAGGTGTAGTACGCATGTAACATAGTCCATATTTGGCAAAGTATACAAAGTGCTTATATCTGGGTGTAAGTTTAGACCGCGATAGGGCGAGTTTATTGGTGAGGGTATTGTCACTGATTAGCTTATTTTCACCCAATGGTTATGTACAGCTTAGAGTCAGAAATGACACGGGGTATAGTGAAGGGGAGAGTGATGCAGGTTAGGAAAGTCCAAGAGCACGATCTTGAACGGGTGAGAGCGATTTGTATCCGAGCATTTAAAAAATCAATTGCAAGTAGCTTGCATGATGAAGGCATTCATACCTTTAAAAGTATTGTGGCACACAGCGCGTTTTTACAGAGGATGCAGCAAGACAATGTACTTTTGGCCGTGGAGTGCAATGGTACCCTAGTTGGTATGATTGAACTTAAGACTGGATGTCATGTGGCAATGCTTTTTGTTGACCCTGAATTTCAAAATAATGGGGTGGGTCGTACTTTGTTACACGCGATACTCAACCATGTGAGAGCTGATATTTTAACAGTCAGTGCGTCATTAACGTCTGTGGGCGCTTATAAAAAGTATGGATTTAACTGCATTGGTGAAATACAAGAGTCATCAGGGCTTGTCTATCAGCCGATGGAATTATGTATGTGATATTTAATGGAGCCGAATAAAGATAGTGATAAGCAGCGGGCTCAGCATTACTCAGCGTAAATAAAAAAGGCTTAATAGGTTATGATATAAATATCAGTAACAACATAAGCCTTTTAAACACCTTATAAAAACGTAATCTGGTACGCTTTTAATTCAGCGGCTATTAGTTAGCGTCAACAACCTTTACAGGTACTGCTTTTTCAGCACTGAATTTTGTTGTTAGCTCTTCTTCTAACGGCGTAAATGCGGTTAGGTCGATACCATCAACTGCAGCTGTGTACTCTTCAATTGTTGGGAAACGACCCAATACAGTTGAAAGCACAACAAGTGGTGTAGAACCCAGTAATGACTCACCTTTTTTCTCTGACGTATCAGCAACAACACGGCCTTGGAAAAGACGTGTAGAGGTAGCTATAACTGTATCACCAGGCTCTGCTTTTTCTTGGTTACCCATACAAAGGTTACAACCTGGGCGTTCTAAATACATGATGTTTTCGTACTTAGTACGAGCTGCTGTTTTAGGCTTCTCGTCGTCGAACTCAAAACCAGCGTATTTAGCAAGAATATCCCAGTCGCCTTCTGCTTTAAGCTCATCAACAATGTTATATGTTGGTGGCGCTACAACCAATGGCGCGTTGAATGTAATTGCACCATTTTTAGCTTCAAGGTTTCTAAGCATTTGCGCGATGATCTTCATATCGCCTTTGTGTACCATACAAGACCCAACAAATCCTAAGTCAACTGGCTTGTCGTTGTAGAATGATACTGGGCGGATCACATCGTGCGTGTAACGCTTAGATACATCTTCGTTATTTACGTCAGGGTCAGCAATCATTGGTTCGTTGATTTGGTCTAAATCAACAACAACTTCGGCATAATATTTCGCTGCGTCATCAGGTGCTAGGGCAGGGTTAGTACCAGAGTTGATCTCTTCAATTCGCTTGTCAGCTAAATCGATAAGACCTTGAAGTGTTTTAGCGTCGTTTTCCATACCTTTGTTGATCATGATCTGGATACGGCTCTTCGCAAGCTCGATAGATTTTATCAACGTTTCATCATTGGAAATACAGATTGACGCTTTCGCTTTCATCTCTGCAGTCCAGTCAGTAAAAGTAAACGCTTGGTCGGCCATGAGAGTACCAATGTGTACTTCAATAACACGGCCTTGGAAAACGTTCTCACCGCTAAATTGCTTAAGCATTTGCGCTTGAGTTGAATGTACTACATCACGGAAGTCCATGTGGCCTTTCATGCGGCCTTTAAAAGTCACTTTTACCGACTCAGGAATAGGCATTGCCGCTTCACCTGTAGCCAATGCTAAAGCAACAGTACCAGAGTCAGCACCAAATGCGACACCTTTAGACATACGAGTATGCGAGTCACCACCGATAATAATCGCGCGGTCATCAATGGTAATGTCATTCAGTACTTTGTGAATAACGTCGGTCATTGAATGGTAAACGCCTTTCGGGTCACGTGCTGTGATTAAACCGAACTTGTTCATGAACGCCATTAGTTTTGGAATGTTAGCTTGTGCTTTACTATCCCAAACTGAAGCCGTGTGACAACCTGACTGATATGCACCATCAACAATTGGTGATATTACAGATGCAGCCATAGCTTCAAGTTCTTGTGATGTCATTGGGCCAGTTGTATCTTGCGAGCCTACAATGTTTACTTTAACGCGCACATCTGACCCTGCGTGTAGTGCAGTTTCTGATGCTACACCAACTGAGTTGTTGTTAAAGATTTTTTCAACTGCAGTTAGGCCTTGGTTCTCATGAGAAATCTCTTTTGACGCTGCATATACAGCAGGTGCTTCAACACCTAATGTTTCAGCTGCAAAAGTTTGTAGCTTCTTACCGAATACAACCGCATAAGAACCACCTGCTTTCATGAACTCAACTTTTTGAGGTGTGAACGCAGAAGACACATCAACAAGCTCTTTGTCACCGTTGTAAAGCTTTTTCTCTTTGGTGTCGATTGTTAATACAGTACCCGTTGCAACCGAGTAAGCTTCCTCAAGTACTGGGTCGCCATTTGCGTCGGTAACATTGTTACCATTTTCATCTGTTTTCTTAACCCAGTTTTGAAGATCAAGACCAATACCGCCAGTTACGCCAACCGTCGTTAAGAAAATAGGTGAAATACCATTGGTACCAGCAACTACTGGTGCAATGTTAATGAATGGGACATATGGACTAGCTTGTTTACCAGCCCAAAGAGCCACGTTATTAACGCCAGACATACGTGACGAACCCACACCCATAGTACCTTTTTCAGCAATAAGCATAACTTTTGCGTTAGGGTGCTTTTTCTGTAGCTCTACAATTTCTTGTTGTGCTTCAGGTGTGATCATGCATTTACCGTGTAATTCACGGTCTGCACGAGAGTGCGCTTGGTTACCTGGAGAAAGTAAGTCAGTTGAGATATCGCCTTCACCAGCAATATAAGTAACAACGTCAACTTTTTCTTCAATTTCAGGTAGCTTAGTGAAAAACTCTGCTTGTGCGTAACTTTCTAGAATATCTTTTGCAATTGCATTGCCCGCTTTGAATGCAACCTCTAGACGTTCAGTATCTGCTTCGTAAAGGAATACTTGCGTTTTTAACACATCGGCTGCTGGAGCAGATACGTCAGTGTTATCACCTAGCGCTAGATCAAGTAGTACTTCAATAGAAGGACCACCTTTCATGTGAGATAGTAATTCAAAAGCGAAAGTAGACGTAATTTCTTCAACAACAGACTCACCAAGAATGATTTCTTTTAGGAATTTTGCTTTTACACCGGCTGCGCTGGTGGTTCCTGGTAGTGTGTTGTAGATAAAGAAATTTAATGAGTCTGCGCGGTGCGCATGACCCGTATCTTTTATTTGGCCAATAATCTCTGATAGTAACGCTTCGCTATCGATTGGCTTTGGATTCAACCCAAGTTCTTGCTTACGGTTTTGGATTTCATCCATGTATTCTGTGTACAAACTCATAGAAACCTCTTTTGCTATACAATGCTCATATATAAAACCGGCTTATTTTACCTGATTTGCCTCGCCGAGTAATCATTTAATTGAGCTGTACTGTAATAGCGACGGATTTGCTTATCAGTTACAGCTCGGTTTGATTGTTTATCAATCAAGTCAAAGACCATGCTTGTTAGCGTTGAATTATAGACTATGCGAATGACTCATTGACGTGAAGTCTTGATATAGTGCGTGATGGCGTGAATTTAGCGTTGAACACCGATGGCGAATACGGGAGAATCAATGTTAATAAAAATCGGGAAAACGCGTGCGCTGATGAAGGGACTCGTTAGACTAAAGTTTTAAATATGCAGGCCATAAGTTTAAGTTATACAGTTGGTTAATCATTAGGGTTAGGTGAAAAATAACCCCCAACCCTAATGATTAATTCGCTTAGTTATAGGACCTAAGCGGTTCTATTTCAGTTTTGCTTAATGTGTGATGTTGCTTCTTGCTAGGACAAGCGGTTTAACACCAATCGCGTTATAAATTTGTTCCGGCTTGAATACTTGTTCACTTTTAATGATCAGTGATGTTTTACGCAGTGCTGTTATGTCTTAAAGTGGATCACCATCAACCTTAGCTAGAAGCAAGTCACCGTTGTACAACCATCGTAATCAGATTTGCATTCCCAGCTTTGGTGGCATTTATTGGATTGACGGCCTCTAAAGGGCACCAGCAACTTCGGGAGTTTGCGCTTTGTCTATGCTCTTATCCATCGATAGATTTTTCATGTTTTTCTTTTTTAGATTTAATCTCATGTTTGCTGTCCATCATTTACAATGACCTAGCGTTTACTTTATTGCATATAAAAGAGTTTATAAAAAGAGATTTGAATTATTATAATTTGTTGGCGTTATATTTATGTCGGTTTATGGTAACTTATGTATTTATAGTCCAATAAAGGCAGAAAGGCTCAGTAATGGAATTATTAGTACGATTTATCGATGCATTTACAGGGTATGATTGCAAAGGGAATTCTGCGGCTGTTATTGAAGTCAAGGTACCATTAGCCGAACAACTAATGCAGGAAATTGCAACGAAAAACAATGTATCTGAGACAGCATTTATTCTGCGTACTAAAAATAAATATGAGATCCGTTGGTTTTCACCATTAACTGAAATTGATTTTTGTGGGCACGCCACACTTGCGTCGGCCCATTACTTATTTGAAGAAGACATAAAGTTAAAAAAAGTAGTATTCACTGCAAAAGCGGTTGGTGATATGACCGTTGAAAAGCACGCCGATGGCACAATTCTTATGAATTTCCCAAATCAAGAGCCTGAATTAGTTGTTACTCCACCGGGTCCTTTATTAAAGGGGCTTTCGATTGAACCGGCAGAGGTTTACTGCAATGCCCAAGCGTACTTTGCAATTTATAATTCAGAGCACGATGTACAGACGTTGGAATATATGACGAGTGAACTGATTAAGCTGGCTCCAAGAGATGTGGTTGTGACTGCTTTATCACAAAAATATGATTTTGTTTCGCGTTATTTTTGGCCTGCAAATGGAGGCGATGAAGACCCTGTAACAGGTTCAATTCATACCGGTCTTGCGCCATTTTGGGCTCGCCGACTCAATAAAAACGCATTGATTGCCTATCAAGCTTCTGAACGCGGAGGGGTCCTTCATTGTAGCGTTAATCATGATAAGGTACACATCTCTGGTAGGGCCGTCTCCGCTTTGTGCAATAGTGTAACTATTTAACATAAAATGAGTTTTATAAGTGAATTAAGGAAAGTATTATATGAATTTGAATCAAGTAACTTTGCCTGTTAAGAATATGAATGAAGCAACTGATTTTTATAGTCTCCTCGGCTTTAATCAAATTGTTGATACAGGACATTATGCGAGATTTGAATGCCCTGATGGTGGTGCAACATTTTCTTTGTCATTAGAGACATCAGCTCATAATACCGGCGTTGTTATTTATTTTGAGTCAGATAGGTTAGATGAGTGGTATCAGGAACTTGTGAACAAGGGCATCACTTTTGAACAGCAGCCAGTTGATCAAAGTTACCTGTGGCGTGAAGCCGTGCTATATGATCCATCAGGGAATAAAATAAAGTTATATTGGGCTGGAGAAAATCGTTTAAACCCACCGTGGAGGGTAAATTAGTGACACTTGTTAAATGGAATATGGAAAGATGTTTGTTGCATTAGTGCTTTAATAAAAGTCTAGTTATATTTAAGTTTGACTTAACTTAAATATTAAACGGTTAATCTCTTATCGTTAAGGCCTTAAAAGTCCAAGATTTTATAAGTGAGAAGCGTTTGCCAATGATAAGGTTAACAAATACTTCTCTTTTGCTGTTTAAGTAATAATATTCGGCTTTTTAGGGGGGTAATTTATTAAACCCTAAAGTTTGGGTTTTTAGCTTGCGTTAGGCAGTTATTAACTCAGGCGAATAAGTCTTTTTAAAATTAGCAGTTGAAGCAATACCTGTATGTCAGTGAACTTTTATTCTGAAAAATCTATAATGGTTTATTATTTATATTATCATCCATCACCATGAATTTATAACAATAAAAAGGAACTGTTTTGATATCAATTAAATCGACTTTATCCGTATTTTCTTTACTACTAGTTACGTCATTGGCGTTTGCAAACCCTCAGTCAGAAATTCACCATACTCTGAAGTCTAATATTTTAAAGCAAGATAGATCATTCGTAGTTCATCTGCCAAAAAGTTATGAGGATGGCAGCAATAGAAAGTATTCGGTACATTACCTACTAGATGGAGATTTGAACCTGTCTTTAGTAAAAGGTGTACTTGATAGGATGCAAAAAATTCAAGGCGCACCAGAAGCCATTGTTGTTGCCATAGAAAGTAAAAATAGGACCTGGGACTTAACACCAACAGTCAATCAAGACCCGAGAGGGCCTGTAGGCCAAGGCGGTGGAGCTGATGGGTTTTTAAACTTTATTGAAAAAGAACTTATTTCGTACATCGATGACAATTATCGAACTCATGATTTTAAAATGATATCAGGTGGCTCTATTGGCGGTTTGTTTGTTTTACATGCTATGCAGTCACAACCGTTTTTATTTGATGCACATTTTGCATACAGCCCTGCGGTTTGGTGGGCAGACCGCACAACTGCGAAGAGGGTTAAAAAGTTTTTGACAAACAATAAAACCTACAAGTCCTATTTGTATATGAATATGGGAAATGAATCGGGTGAGATGAGAGAAGTTTACGAAGATTTACTGTCATTTATGAAGAGCAATCAACCTGAGGGCATGCGTTTTGTTAATCAAGCTTTTCCAGATGTACCTCATGGCTTAACTTCGGCAGCGGGGCAGTTTAACGCCTATCATAATTTGTTTTTTCCAATTGAAATGCCAACGATCAAAGTAACCAATGGGGTACAATCTATCATTGAGTATTACGCTAAAGTTTCTCATCAAAGAGGTAAAATTATCGTTCCACCAGAGATGGTTGTTAACCGCATTGCATACGAGTTTTTTCAAAGAAGAGAGTTAGAGACGGCTATCGCGCTTTTTAAGTATAACCTTAAAACATACCCTAACCACACGTATGCTTATGGCGGTTTAGCCGATGTGTATCAGTCAATAAATAAACGAGAAGAAGCCCACTCATTGATAAAGTCAGCTTTGACTCTATTAAAACCCGGTGACGAGGCTTACGAATATTATAAAAATATGGATGCAGAATTAGCTGATGATAAAAAGGATAAAGCGACCTTTTAAGTTATTTTTGAGTAGCACATTGAAGGTGATGGACTTTCAATGTGACTACCTCGAGTTGGTGAAAGTATAATCCAACAAGCAATCGTGCAGCATAAATGAAACCTTTCTTAATGAATCATTTAAAGGTAAGCGCCTGTTGGAAACGGGACCACGTAAGCGCGGAGTTAATAGTAATGATATACCTAAAGTACCCGTTCTTCTTACATTAGATCGCAACGGTGCTGTCACTCATTGCGTTTTACAGAGGTTATTAATAACTGTCTAAACGCCTGAGAGTGTCTTGTGTACAGACGGCAATTTGTCGTATCAAACAATCACCAAGAACCTGCCTTTTGAGATTGATAATAAGCGACTTATATATGGCATCTACCACATTCAAACGCTCAAAAATTGGATGATATGCTGGAAACAGTGGCTTAGACAATTTAATGGCGTTGGAACTGACTATCTTTATAACTACATCGCATGGCTGAAGCTAATGTATCACACGCAAGGTGATGATAGTTGGATCAACTTAGCACTGTGATGCCAATTGACCATATAATCCCCACCTCATTCGAGTATCTTTAATCATTTAGTATCTTCAATGTAACACTCATCTTGTAAGAATGAGACCACTGAGAGTAGCTTGTCATATTCAACCGAACAATATAAAACTCTTCCGTCTCTCTTTTGCTTTATTAACCCTGCTGAAACAAGGCTGGAAGTGTGTTGACACGTCCAGTATTCAGAATTTTAACTTCCATAATTCTAGAAATGCGGGTTTAAAATATGAATATAACTGAAGAAATGTTTTTTGATACCTTAAATATGTTTGGCTTTTTAGCCGTTGAGCTAACGTTACTTTTTTTGGGGGAGTTACACAATGATATACATGAGACTGTTAGATATGATGTAATCCTCTTCAATGCATGTGACAGTTTAACATAGACTCAGTTTGAGCGAATACTTCACTTTAGTGTACTAAGGGCATGGTGCTTTCGTAAGCGAGGTCCATACCCTTGATATTTTACATGTTCTTAAAACTTGTATTTAATGTTTGCTGTTACAGTGCGACGCTGGCCATAGAAACAGTCTCCGCGGTATAAACAACTGGTGATAACCGTTTTATCGCTTAAGTTCTTAATATTAAGATTGACATCAATATTGTCGAATTCATATCCAATCATAAAATCAAATAAGGTGTAGCTATCGGTAGTCTTTGGACTATTAATAGATTGACCCATGAACTCAATTGCTCGACTACCATCATATGTTTCACCTACATATCTAAATCCAGCACCCACTTTAAACCCGTTGATGAACTGTTCTGGACGATAGGTAACCCAAGTATTTAACATATGTTTTGGTGTTGCAGATAACGCTGCCGTATCGGTTAACGCTTGACTCAAGTAGCTTGTTTCGCCCGATGCATATAATTGCACAAGCTCTGAAAGGGTTTTATCAGAGGTGTTTTGCTCTGATTTTGTGTAAGCGTAGGCAGAATACACATCAACCTGATCAAACTCTAGTTGTGCTTCAAGCTCAAACCCTTCGATATCAACACTGCCGTCTTGTACGGTGAGTTCAGGAGAAACCACGCGTTTTTTATTTTTGTCAGTAATGTCAAAGTATGATGCAGTGATCAAGTGTTCAGTACCTTGAGGTTGGAATTTTACCCCCACTTCTACTTGCTCACCTTCTTGAGGTTTGAAGTCTCCACCTTGTGGGCGCGAGCCATAAATGGGTAAAAAAGACTCTGAGTAACTCGCATAGGGTGCAACTCCATTATCAAAGCTGTATAAAATACCTAATCTACCTGTTGTTGCACTTTGTTTTGTTTTCACCGAGTTTGGTGCATCACTTTGACTTTGTACATTATCACGGCGTAACGCTGCGTTAAGGACCCAATTATCAAACTTAATTGTATCTTGTATGTACAGACCTACTTGACGGTCATTTTTCCCTGGGGTGTCGGGGATCAATTCAGACCCTGGTAAAAACCCTGTTTGACCATATACTGGGCTATATAAATCTAATGAGGTGTTTACGTCTAAGCCGATTGCCGCTTTAATTGAATCTGGCGTGAGGTAGAGACGGTCCGTATCTGTGTCTGCACTTTGATAGTCAACGCCCATTACTAGGTTATGTTCGAAATCGCCAGTATAAATCAGTCCATGTAGTTGCAAGTCAGATGTCACCGTCTCTGACGAAGCATCTTGTAAACTGAAATTGCGAACAATAGAACGCTTGTCGTCTTGCAGCTTTGGTGGCCATGCATACATAGTGCGATAAATTGCTTCACTTTCTAGGTGACGTGCTGTCCAGCTAACAGAGAAGTCTTCACTCAGCATATGATCAACAATTAATGTGATAGCATTTTGTTCTGTATCGTATTGATCCCAACCTGGCTCACTGACAAAACGACGACTCTCTATTTGACCATGTTCTGCGGGTAAGATGGTTCCTTCATGAGGGAAGAACTGCGTACTTGACCCAGACTTATTTTTTTGGAAATTGCTAAGCAAGGTCACACTGGTGTCTTCACTAATATGCCAAGCAATACTTGGTGCGAAGAAGCTTGCGTCGTTATTTACAAAGTCTGTTTGCGTATCACTATCACGGTAAAGGCCAACAAAGCGTGCTTCGACAGATTTATCCGTGGTTAATGTGGTGTTGAAATCACCAGCAATTTGCGTGCGGCCAAAATTACCAACTTGCGCAACGATTTCACCTGATGTTTGTGAATGAGGGCGTTTGGTCACCATATTTATGATACCACCCGTTGAGCCTTGCCCATAAAGCATTGAAGAAGGGCCCTTGAGAATTTCGATGCGTTCCATATTGTATGTATTTGGACGGGCATTGTTGTAATAGCCAAACATGAGTTGTAAGCCATCGAGGTATTGAACAGGCGCAACACCGCGAATGTTAGCCCAGTCTCCTCGGGTGTCGACACCATATGGCCCGTTAAATACACCCGCCACATAGCCGATTGCTTCCTGCAAATTTTCAGCACCTAAGTCTTGGATCCGTTCCGATGTTAACACTGAAACAGATACAGGGCTTTCGATAATGGGTGTATCTGATTTACTTGCCGATGCGCTGACATATGAGATAAGTCCTTTGGCACTCACGGTAATTTTTTCTATATCATCATGTTTAACATCTTCCGCCATGACGTTGCTTGATAGTGCAACAAGAGAGGCAGCAAGGAGCTTTGGATACTTTAGTTTCAGTTTTTGCATTTTTACAACCTAGGATATGTGATTGAGAGTATTTTTCATGCGGATTATACGAATAATGATAAGTATTCGCAATTGTATTGTTGGAATAATAGTTAACCTCAGGTTTGGATAAGGGTTTTAGAATAGAAAATGTTTTTGTAAATAAACTTACGTACAATCCAATGATGATATTTTGTTCAATATCAGGCGCTTTTATGCAGCAATAGCGGGCTATTAAAAATGAAAGCAACGCCGAGAGTGAGAAAAATAAGCTTTATTGGGCAAATTCGCTTATCCAGAGCTGAGGTTAGGTACTTAATGCGATTTAAAGAACATGATTTATTATTCAAGAACTTGTTGAACGTGACGAAAAGTCCGCATGATAGGGGAGAAGGGAGGATGCAAGCCTTCAGAACAGGTTTGCATCCATATAAGAAGGAAAGCGTGATTACACCTTAAATTGCTCTAGCATACTTTCCTGATGGGCTATTTTGTCTACTTGACTTTGCATGGTTTGATCAACCGTGTTTGCCTCATTGAATACCATATCAGAGATATTTCTGATCTCTAACGCATTATGATTCACTTCATCAACCACCTGCCGCTGCTCATTTAACATACTAGCAATCTGTAGGTTGAGCTCAACAATATGCTCTATTGCGCTGCGTATTGCTTGTAAAGATGACTTGGTTTCATCTGCTTTACCAACGGTTTTTTCAACCACGGCTTGGCTTTTCTTCATGACTTGTACTGCGTTTACAGCCCCCGATTGTAGTTGATCAATCATGGTTTTTATTTCAGTGGTTGCTTCTTGTGTTCGTTGGGCCAATGTTCTCACTTCATCAGCTACTACGGCAAAACCACGGCCTGACTCACCAGCACGAGCGGCTTCGATCGCCGCATTGAGGGCGAGCAAGTTGGTTTGTTCGGCAATACCATTTATCACCGATAATATTTGCTCAATGCCACTGGAGGAAACTTCTAGTTCATTGACAACAGTCACCGCAGTCGTAATTTGCTCCGATAAATGTGCAATAGTATCGGTTGTTTCGGATACAATCTTTTGTCCTTCAAGTGCGACGCCGTCAGTGTTTTGAATCGCTTCTGCGGCATCTTGCGCAGTATTGGCTACACGCTGTTCTGTGGTTGACATGCTTTCAGTGGCGATTGCAAGTGCACTTAACGATTCTAATTGCCTTGATATAGCAGTACTAGCATGGTTAGCCCCAGAGGAGGTTTGTTTAGCGTCAGCAAGAATCTCATGTCCAAGCACTTGAATATCAGCGATTAGCTGCTGAAGCCGAGCCGTGAACAGGTTAAAGTTTGTCGCCAAAGAAGCGAACTCTGGTTCACTTTCTGTATTTAGTCGTACAGTTAAGTCTGCATTTCCTTGCGCAATATTCGCCATTGCTTCATTTATATCAGCAAGTGGCTTAAGTAGTATATTGATAACGATTGATAGGACAATGATGCTAATGATGACAAATAAAACTGTAAATACGGTAGAGTCTTGGGTGAGTTTATCTATTGCTGAAAATACTTTTTCTTTTTCAAGTGCAACACCAACTAACCAGTCGTAGCCGGCGACCTCTCGAAACACGATAATATGCTCTTTATTGTTCAAATCAAGCGATTGAGTAGATGTTGTGTCAAAGGGAAGATTACCTAGGAAACTGGATGCTTTTTCACCATTTAATTTAGTGTCTGGATGAGAAATGATGGTGCCGTCTTTACTAACCATAAATGCAAATCCAGCATCAAAAAGATTAAACGAGTTAATCATATTGCCAAGTTTAGACAGACTCACATCGAAAAATATAGCGCCATGAAAACGACCATTTTTTTTGACTGGAGTACCGATAGAAACGACAATTTCTTTACTTACAGAATCAGCATAGGGTGCTGTCACAATGAGCTCATTGGCACTTTTTGCATCGGTATACCATGGACGCTTTCTTGGGTCCCATGTTGGTCCGGGGTTCCATGATGGGTCACTGGCTACATACTTGCCCGTATTTTCTTCGCCATATCCAATGAGAATAAATTGCTCGATGAGCTTTGGTTGCGACAACAAAGGTGCAGCACTTTGCAAAGAGTCAATATCAGCGACTAAACTGGTTGCTAAAGAGGCTAAGTCTGCGCTGCCATCCATTTGCGCCGTAACGGTATTACTAATACCCTGAATAATCTCAGCAACGCTTTGGTCCACCTGAGTTTCGAGATTACTTTTGATTGAAAAGTATTGTTTTATTGACAATACACTTAGTGCTAGAAATAACACTATAGATGATACCACTATTATTTTGTGTTTGAACTTCACGGCACTTCTCCAACACTCGACATCATTTAAATGTAAAACATTAACAAAAACTTGCAACAATTCGCTGTGATTACTGTAACAGAGTTTCTTTTATAAGAAACAAAGAAATATAGTTTTTTCAGGTACAAACACGCTATAAACAATTATATCTGTGAGTTTACTACGAATTATAGTCTGCATAACCGTTGTGTTTTATTTTTTAATGCGTTTACGGGTTTTCGAAGGTATGTATGAACGCAGATTGGTACTCTGTGAGAATCTAGAGGAGTTAATTGATATGATGATGGCTGTACCAAATACAAAAAACCTGCTTAGTAGAAAGCAGGTTTTTGAAATGCGATAATAATTACGCGTTTTCTAGTGCAGCACGAGGCTCAACGAACTCCATGTTGAAGCCTTCAGCAACTTCTTTACATGTAATTTTACCGTTAAGTACGTTTAGGCCATTCATGAAGTGTTGATCTTCAAGAAGTGCTGCTTTGTAGCCTTTATTCGCCAGTTTAATAATGTAAGGTAGAGTTGCATTATTCAAGGCAAATGTTGACGTGCGAGGTACAGCACCCGGCATGTTAGCAACACAGTAGTGAACAACTTCATCTACAATATATGTTGGGTCAGCGTGTGTTGTCGCTTTAGACGTTTCGATGCAACCACCTTGGTCGATAGCAACGTCTACGATAGCAGCGCCAGGCTTCATACGTTTGATATGATCTGCTGTAACTAGCTTAGGCGCTGCTGCACCTGGGATTAGCACACCACCGATCACGAGGTCAGCTTCTAAAACGTGCTTCTCTAATGCATCTGCAGTAGAGTAAATCGCTTTAACGCGGTTACCAAACTGTGCATCAATACGGCGAAGTACGTCAGTGTTACGATCAAGGATAACAACATCTGCGCCCATACCAACAGCCATTTGAGCTGCATTGTTACCAACCATACCACCGCCGATAACAACCACTTTAGCAGGCTCAACACCAGGTACACCACCTAGTAGCATACCGCGACCGGCATTAGATTTTTCAAGTGCCTGCGCACCAGCTTGAATTGACATACGACCAGCAACTTCTGACATTGGTGCTAGAAGCGGTAAGCCGCCACGCGGGTCCGTAACCGTTTCGTATGCAATACAAATAGACTTACTTTTAACAAGGTCTTCAGTTTGTGGAAGATCTGGTGCAAGGTGAAGGTATGTGAACAAAATTTGTCCTTCACGTAACATAGCGCGTTCAACAGCTTGAGGTTCTTTTACTTTTACGATCATATCTGCTTTAGCAAACACATCAGCAGCAGTATCTAAAATTTCTGCACCTGCTTGAATGTAGTCTTCGTTAGTAAAACCAATACCATTACCTGCATTAGTTTCAACAAAAACTTGGTGGCCATGGTTAATTAGTTCACGAACACTTGCTGGAACCATACCTACGCGGTACTCGTGGTTTTTTATTTCTTTAGGTACACCGATAATCATAATAAATCGCCTTAAAATAGAACGGGATAAAATTTTCGACTATTATATTCCTGCCCAGCTAGTGTGTCTCACCTTTTTAAAGTGTTTTTGTAGTGATATACTCTTTAATTATGGAATGTGTAGTTTAAGTAACTAGTAAAATGCATCAACAATTAGACCGAATCGATAGAAGTATTTTAGTTGAATTACAAAAAGACGGAAGGGTTTCTAACGTCGAACTTGCTAGACGCATTGGTTTAAGCGCAACTCCGTGCTTAGAGCGTGTAAAAAAGTTAGAGCGAGAAGGGTTTATTCGCGGATACAAAGCAGTAGTGGATCCTGCTAAAGTAGGGCAGGGCTTATTGGTATACGTAGAAATCACCATTAGTAAGAATTCTCCAGATGTTTTTGATAAGTTTAATCAAGCGGTTAGACAGCATGATGAAATCATTGAGTGCCATTTAGTGTCAGGTAATTTTGATTTTTTGTTAAAAACACGGGTAACAGATATGTCTGAGTATCGAGGTGTTTTAGGTGATATTTTGCTAAAATTACCCAATGTGAGTGAAAGCCGAACATATGTAGTCATGGAAGAAGTAAAAGGAGAGGAAGGGGAAATTATAAAACCTTGTGCACCATAAGGAAATTCTTGCTAAGGTGTGTCTTAAAATGATGAATAAAAGAATAAAATAGAGGAATACGCTCGTATGCGTTTAAATGGTATACAACGCCTCCTTGAAACTGGCTTAATTATAAGCACCGCTGCTGCCATTTTCATTTTATGCGCGTTGATCAGTTATGATCCCGTCGATCCCTCATGGTCTCAAACCGGTGAGTTTATAAAAGTTAAAAACATAACAGGAACTGCGGGCGCGTGGATTGCGGATATATTATTGCTGAGTTTTGGGTGGCTTGCCTTTTTAGTTCCCGCGGTTATCCAAACGTTTGGATATTTGTTATTTAAAAAGCCACATAAAATACTGCAATTAGATTATACCACGCTGGGTTTGCGTGTTATTGGCATGACTTTGTTTGTGGCGTCAGCGAGTGCCATAAGTAGTATTAACTTCGACGATATTTTTCAGTTTCCATCAGGCGGCTTTATTGGCGACGTTATTGCCGACGCGATGATGCCTGCATTCAATTTTACTGGGACCTCCATTTTACTATTGTGTTTCTTTTTTGCCGGATTAACCTTACTAACTGGGGTTTCGTGGGTCGAATTTGTTGATTATTTGGGTGAAAAGGTCGTTTGGTTCTTTAAATGGTTGTCAAAAAAGCTCTCGCAAAAAGCTTCTGCACATAGAGTCAATGAAGTTAACGCTGTGTCTGATGAGCAAGTAGAGAGTGTAGTCGATTTAGCTACACAAAAGTCAAAAGCAGAGCGAATACCGCCAAAAAATGAAAATGATGTTGATATAGGAATAACTGAGTCAGTTAGTACAGTGTCAGATGAGCAAGCTGGTGCTGATAAAGAGCTCGAAAAAAATGCTGAAAACGAGTCAACTCATCCCAAAACTCGAAAATTGAAAGATAAATTATTTGGCAACAATAATACAAAGAATAATGAAGAATCGACACCGGCTGTTCATATAGAGCCTGAAGTAATTGAAGACGCCTCGGTATTTGATGAACTTGATAATATATTAGAGCAAGAGATTAACTTTTCAGCAATCGATGATGAGGGGTTTGATACGGCGGCTGCATTAAATGCCCTTGATGAATCAGCAGCCCCTGTTGTATCGCGAGAAGTACCAAGAGAAACAACCGTGGTATCTCCTGCTCGACCAATAAAACAAACGGTAAACCTCACTGAAGCGCCAAATGTAATTTCTCAGTATGTGCCACCCCCAACGGCTAAAGAACAGTTTGAAGCATTGCTAGAAGAGCGGCCGCCAATGGCACCGCTTCCTTCGTTAGAATTATTAGATAGGCCAGACAAAAAAGAGAACCCTATTTCTAAAGAAGAACTAGAGGCTGTTTCTAGGTTGGTAGAAGTAAAGTTACTTGATTTTAATATTCAGGCAGCCGTTGTGGGGGTTTATCCAGGTCCGGTTGTAACACGCTTTGAACTAGATCTTGCACCGGGTATTAAAGTGGCGAAGATCACTGGTCTTGCAAAAGATTTAGCTCGTTCATTGTCAGCTGTGAGTGTACGAGTTGTTGAAGTGATCCCTGGTAAAACTTATGTCGGTTTAGAGCTCCCCAATAAGCATCGTGAAATCGTGCGCCTATCTGAAGTTATCGGTGCGCCAAAATTCACTGATAATGAGTCACCTCTAACCATGGTTTTGGGTAAAGATATTGCAGGTGAAGCTGTAGTGGCAGATCTTGGTAAAATGCCACATTTACTTGTTGCGGGTACAACAGGCTCGGGTAAGTCAGTGGGCGTTAATGTCATGATATTAAGCTTACTGTATAAATCACCGCCCGAAGATGTACGAATGATCATGATTGACCCAAAAATGTTGGAGCTATCAGTATACGAAGGGATCCCCCATTTGTTATGTGAAGTTGTGACAGATATGAAAGAAGCGTCTAACGCATTGCGTTGGTGTGTAGGGGAAATGGAGCGCAGATATAAGTTGATGTCTGCGTTGGGCGTTCGAAATTTAAAGGGATATAACCAGAAAGTTAAAGACGCTAAAAATGCAGGCCATCCGATTTTAGATCCGCTGTTTAAAGACACTGATGGTATGGCGTCTGAAGCACAAGAGCTGGATAAATTGCCGAGTATCGTGGTCGTTATTGATGAGTTTGCCGATATGATGATGATTGTTGGCAAAAAAGTGGAGGAACTTATAGCACGTATTGCGCAAAAAGCCCGAGCAGCTGGCATACACTTAGTGTTGGCAACGCAAAGACCTTCAGTTGATGTCATAACGGGTTTGATAAAGGCAAATATACCGACACGAATGGCGTTTCAGGTTTCGAGTAAAATTGATTCGCGAACCATACTAGACCAACAAGGCGCAGAGAACTTATTAGGTATGGGTGATATGTTGTATTTGCCACCTGGTACCAGTGTACCTATTCGAGTTCATGGCGCATTTGTTGACGACCATGAAGTACATGCGGTGGTGAGTGATTGGAAAGCGCGTGGCAAGCCCAATTATATTGAAGAAATATTGTGCGGAGATGCGACAGAAGATATTTTATTACCTGGAGAGGCACCAGAAAATGCCGATGATGAATCTGATCCACTTTATGACGAAGCGGTAGGGTTTGTTATTGAAACCGGTAAAGTATCAGTGTCGAGCGTGCAGCGTAAATTGCGTGTAGGCTACAACAGAGCGGCGCGATTAGTGGAACAAATGGAAACATCTGGTGTGGTTAGTTCACCAGGTCATAACGGTGCCAGAGAAGTTTTGGTGCCAAAAGGTGGAGTAAATTAATGACCTTTCAATCTAAAGTTTTAAACTCTTTTTTAATCAAACCAACAGTACTTGTTGTTGGTTTGATGTTAAGTTCACAGTCTTGGGCCGACGCAGCTGGTGACTTAAAAACCAAATTGGCGTCGATGAATAGCTTTAAAGCACAATTTTTACAACAAGTAAAAGACGAACAAGGTGAAGTACTGCAATCTGGGGCAGGTAATATTGCATTAGCTCATCCATTAAAAATACGCTGGCAACAAGCCTCGCCAGATGAAACATTGTTTGTTTCTGATGGTAAAAAAACATTTTACTATGATGCGTTTGCTGAGCAAGTAACGATAATGAGCACCAATGGGCTTATTGATACCACACCCTTTATTTTATTAACGACACGTGATGAAAAACAATGGCAAAAGTATCAAATTAGTAAAACTAAAAAAGGATTTAGAATAACACCGAAGACGGGTGTTGAATCGCAAGTTGAAATATTGGATATTGCGTTTACCGCGTCCGATACTTTGCAGTCAGTCAGCGTCACGGATGTGTCAGGTCAAATATCAGAGTTTGCTTTTAAAAACAGTCAAATAAATGAAGTGCTAACGGACAAACTGTTCAGCTTTGAGATCCCTGAAGGGGTGGTAATCGATGATCAAACAAGCAGTGAGTAGCGGATTGTGACAAATCTTGGTTTTGACTTTGCACCAGATGTAAGGCCATTGGCTGCGCGTATGAGGCCTACAAGCCTCAATGAATATATAGGGCAAAATCATATTTTAGATCCAGCGCTACCTTTGTATCAAGCCATACTTTCAGGTCGTTGTCATAGTCTAATTGTTTGGGGTCCTCCGGGTGTTGGTAAAACCACACTGGCTGAAATTATTGCTCATCATGCGGATGCTGAGTTGACGCAACTTTCGGCTGTGGCGGCAGGTGTTAAGGATATACGCGATGCCGTGAATCTAGCCAAAGAGCGGTTAATGCAAGGAAAACGTACTTTGTTGTTTGTTGATGAAGTACACCGTTTTAATAAATCACAGCAAGATGCTTTTTTACCTCACATAGAAAATGGCACCTTTATTTTTATTGGAGCAACGACAGAAAACCCCAGTTTTGCGCTTAACAATGCAATTCTATCTAGAGCCCGTGTTTATACGCTAAAACCATTAACAGATTCAGAACTTGAAACCGTACTATCACGCGCGATAGTAGAGGACAGTCAGTTGAGTCAATTGGATATTCATATTGACTCGTTAGCCGTAAATGCGCTTGCAAAAGCCAGCGGGGGCGATGCCCGTAAAGCACTTAATTTACTTGAACAAGCGGTTGATTTAGCGCAGCGTAACGGCAATAACGTTTTTATTGATTCAGCAGTGTTGACCCACATCTTACCAACCCATTTGGCAAAATATGACAAAGGCGGCGATATTTATTATGACTTAATATCTGCTTTTCATAAGTCTGTCAGAGGAAGCAGCCCAGATGCTGCTTTGTATTGGCTGTGCCGTATATTAGCGGGAGGCGGCGATGCGCTCTATGTCGCTCGTCGCTTACTTGCAATTGCAACAGAAGATATAGGTAATGCGGACCCAAGAGCCATGCAAGTGGCGTTAAATGCTTGGGATATTTATCAACGAGTAGGCCCAAGTGAAGGTGAACGCGCTATTGCACAAGCGACTTTGTATTTAGCCAGTGCCCCCAAAAGCAATGCTGTTTATGTTGCATTCAAACAAGCGAAAAGGGATGCAACGACGGATGCAGACTTTCAAGTTCCCGCGCATTTACGTAATGCTCCGACGGCGCTTATGAAAGAATTAGGGTTTGGTGAAGAATACCGGTATGCGCACGATGAAACTGGGGCATTTGCAGCAGGGGAAAACTATTTTCCTGCAGAGATTAAAGATAGAACTTATTATGAGCCGACTGATAGAGGGCTAGAAAAACAAATAAAATCGAAATTAGAATATTTACGGCAACAAAATTTGCAAAGTAATAGAAAAAGATATCAAGATGATTAAAATGTACCTTACAATAGCACTTGGCGGCGCGCTTGGTGCGTGTTTACGGTTTTTCATTAGTGATATGGCCTTAAAACTGCTAGGAAGGGGATTCCCTTTTGGCACGTTGACCGTTAATATTCTTGGTTCACTGTTGATGGGTATATTATATGGTCTTATCGAAAAACAAATAATTACTGTAAGCCCAGCTAAATCCTTACTCGGGATTGGCTTTTTAGGCGCATTGACAACGTTTTCAACATTTTCGATGGACTCTGTGTTGTTATTACAACAAGGGCACATTATGAAAATGGCTCTTAATGTCACACTCAACGTGGTTGTGTGTATTTTTATGGCTTGGTTAGGCCTTTGCTTGGTCATGCAAAAAGGTTAGAAATAGCAAATGTTAGATTCAAAATATTTACGTCAAGACATTACAGAAGCAGCTGCACGCTTAGCGAAGCGTGGCTATGATCTGGATGTAGTAACAATAAATGCGTTGGAAGAACAGCGCAAAGCACTGCAAACAAAAACTCAAGAATTACAAAGTGAACGAAATAGTAGCTCCAAAGCAATTGGCCAAGCGAAAGCCAAAGGTGAAGATGTTCAGCCGTTACTTGATGCTGTTGCAAACCTTGGAGACCAGCTGAGCGCTGCAAAAGCAGAGCAAGATAAGATCTTGGCTGAGTTAAACAATATAGCAATGACGTTGCCAAACTTACCAGCTGAAGATGTACCTGAAGGTAAAGATGAAGATGAAAATGTTGAAATATTGAAGTGGGGTGAACCTAAGCAATATGACTTTAAGCCGAAAGATCATGTTGACCTCGGTGAAGCTTTAGGTAAGGGCTTAGATTTTGAAGCTGGTGTGAAACTTACCGGCTCTCGTTTCACGGTAATGCGTGGTGGTATTGCCCGTATGCATCGTGCGTTAGTACAGTTAATGCTAGACACTCACGCAGATAAAAACGGATATACAGAGATGTATGTGCCTTATTTAGTTAATAAAGATAGTTTACTAGGTACAGGTCAATTACCAAAATTTGCTGAAGATTTATTTCACACGAAAGGATTGGTTAGCGATGATGGCGTTGAACAGGATGGTTTTAGTTTGATCCCAACAGCGGAAGTGCCGCTGACCAACTGTGCGCGAGACGAAATTTTTGACGAAAAGGAGCTGCCAGTAAAAATGACAGCCCACACTCCGTGTTTCAGAAGTGAGGCCGGCAGTTATGGCCGTGATACACGAGGCTTAATCCGTCAGCACCAATTCGATAAAGTAGAACTTGTTCAGTTAGTTAAGCCTGAAGATTCAATGGCCGCTTTAGAAGAGCTAACCGGTCATGCAGAACAAATTTTGCAAATACTGGAGCTTCCTTATCGCAAGGTTGTATTGTGTACCGGTGATATGGGCTTTGGCGCGTGTAAAACTTATGATCTTGAGGTTTGGTTGCCAGCACAAAACACCTACAGAGAAATTTCTTCGTGCTCAAATATGTGGGATTTCCAATCTCGTCGCATGCAGGCTAGATTCCGTCGACAGGGTGAAAAAAAGCCAGAGTTGCTACATACCTTAAATGGTTCTGGCTTAGCTGTTGGTCGTACACTTGTTGCAATTTTAGAAAATTATCAACAAGCCGACGGCAGTATTATTGTGCCTGAAGCGTTACGTGGATATATGGGTGGTTTAGACCTAATCAAGTAATAAAAACAGCGCATTTGACGGGCTTAATCCATTTATTTAGGCCCGTTTCAATTCTACTTCTTTAATATCACTTTTGGATTAACTTCTTTTAAAATTTTTCACTACTATTATCTTTGTTTATTTTTATGGATGACAACAGCATGCTTAAATCGTTCGCAGAGTAAGAGACTGGTCGATTAAAATACACTCAAAAATGTCATTTTTTGTGGGTGCGGATAACAGTAGTATCAATACGCATTATCTATAACCAACTTTTTCCTGGTGATTATACGATGTTTATCGTGCAAATAGAGTGTCTATGTTTAATGTGATTGATGCAGCCTGACACTTAGGTGATCATTTTTAAAATGCATTGGGAATACAATCAATCGTTTGTCTAGTATTGATGATAACACGATAGAAAACGGCATAAACTTTGAATTTTCGTAATTAAAACCCCAGATAAAAGTACTGGGGTTTTAGTTAATAAAAATAGTCTAAATTTTGAACTTAGATGTAGAGTCGAGCAGGTTGTCAGATAGCTTATGTAGGTTTTGAGCCACATCACCAACTTGAGAAAGAGAGTTCATTGTTTCTTCAAAAGAGCTATGCATACTCGATACGTTATCGACCACCATTGCGGCAACAGATGTTTGTTCTTCAGTGGCCGTTGCAATTTGAGAGTTCATTCCGTTAATGGCTAAAATTTGTTCAGAAATTAACTGTATTGATGTCCCTGTTGCTTCTGCAGCCTGAGCATTGTTTGTTGCCATATCTCTTGCGCTATTCATTGCTGTAACTGAATCTGACGCTGCGACGGTCAAAATACTGATCAGTTCGCGTATTTCGTTGGTTGATTTAGCTGTACGAGATGCAAGCTCTCGAACTTCATCAGCAACCACCGCGAAGCCTCGGCCTTGCTCACCGGCTCTAGCAGCCTCAATAGCTGCGTTCAAAGCAAGTAGATTGGTTTGTTCGGCAATTGAAGTGATCACGTTTAAGATTTGAGTAACATTTTGGGTGTCGTCAGCAAGCTTGTTGATTGTATTCGCTGCCTTATTAATTTCCTCGCTTAAATCCTGAGACTGAGCCACAGATACATTGATTTGTTTCATACTTTCATCAACTGCATTTTCAGCGAGCTCAGCAGCTTGGAATGCATTTGCTGCAGACTGTGAAATATCCCCAACGCTTTGTTTCATTTCCTCCATAGACTGACGTACAACCTCAGCGTCACTCGATTGTTGTTGGGTGGCGTGTTCTGCAGATTGCATACCTTCAACTAGCCTTGTTGAGTTTTGTGTAAGTGGTTCAACAACGGCTATCACGTCAACGACAGTTGCGCGTAACAAGTTTACAAAAGCGTTGAAGTTGCGAGAGACTTGACCAATTTCATCGGCTGAGTGCACAGTTAATTGAGAGCTCAAAGAACCTTTTCCTTCAGCGAGCAAGTTCAAATTACCGGCTGCCTCTTTCGCAGCAGAACTGATCCCTTTCGCAATCATGACAGCCAGCATAATAACAATAATTAAAGAAATAATCGTGACGATAAACATTTTCGTCAGTGCGCTATCAGCATTAACTTTGGTATTATTGATCAGCTCGAAAAATCGCTCATCAGCTCTTTTTTGGTCACTGCTGAGCTGGGCCATCACCTCGTCAAACAAATCACTTTTTTGTTTTGCTTTTTGAGGAAGTGTGGCAAAGTCTGCCGTACCATCGATCATGCTATTCGCTATGTTTTTTGCGATAACCTCATACTTTTTAATATCATTAATGGTGCTCGTTGTTGGAAAATTACGATTAAGTGCTGGTATTTCTTCTAAATTATCAAGCAACGTATCGCTCATTCCCTCCGCTTTATCAATCAATTCGGCATCACCAAAGGTGACTGATTGCGTGTAGGTTTCATCTAACGCCTGCATCGTTGTCACATTTTTTGATGTGAGTATGAGGAGTTTATAGGTTTGGTTTTCAAGCTCATCCAATGAGTGCTGATTTGCTTGCATAGAGTTGTAGTTAATCATAACCAGTACGACAAATGCCGTCACAGCCACGATCGTTATTGCGTGTATCTTTTTGGAGATACTAAGATTTTTTAAATGCAATAGTGAAGACATATAACACCTTATTAGCTAACAATATTACAACATATTAGTTGTGATATACGACCAGATGAGTCGGTCCATAAGGCTGAGTGCCTATATCGGATGTATCCGTCATCTGAATAAAGCTTAGTCCCAATCCAATTTTTATCAATAAAACTTTCTTTTTCGGATGTTTAACTATACTTAGCTCTGCCAATAACACTAGATTAGCGGAGCTATCTATGAAATTAAAATCAACTCTCTTGCTCGCAGCGTTGACCTCAACAGCGCTTCACGCAGAGGTAAATATATCCGGGTTTGCAAGTATCAATGGTGGTAAAGTTTTGAGTGGAACAGGGGTTCCTCAATTCGGTTTAGAACCCACATTTCTTGCTGACTATCCAATAGTTAGTGCATATAAAGAGGATTTCTCATTTTCGCCAGAATCACTGATAGGCTTACAAGTTAGCGGTGATTTAGGAGATGGTTTAAGTGTAACAGGGCAAATTGTTGCGCGTGGTGCCAATGACTATGACGCCGAGTTTGAATGGGCGTATGTGTCTTACGATATTAATGATAATTGGACAATTCAGGCAGGTAAAAAGCGCTTACCCTTGTTCTATTATTCAGATTTTTACGATGTAGGCTATGCTTACGTTTGGATGCGCGCGCCAGCTGATAATTATACGTGGCAAATATTTAATTATGAAGGGATTAACGTACTTTATAACGGCTCAATTGGAGATTGGGGGATATCTGCAAACGTTTATACTGGGCGTGAAGATGATGGCGAAAACAAACTTCTATCTGATTTCTTTTTTCAAACGCCAACGCGAGAAATCTGGGAAGATATTTTGGGAGGCGTGGTCCAGTTAAGCTACGATTGGTTAGAGCTACGATTTACCCATATGCAATATACCAACAAACGATTCCGTAACGGTGAAGCGACCATGTGGGATGGCAAAGACTCAAGAGATGGCAAGTTTTATGGGCTAGCTGCTAATGCTGACTTTGGTAATTTCTTTATCTTATCCGAATTTAATCGATTAGATCTAGGCGGCAATTTAGATACTTACATGATTAGTGCTGGGTATCGTATCAATGATTTCACCCCATATGTGATGGTTTCTAACTTTGAAGGTGAAGGTCAAGATGCAGAAAAGCACGATACGCAAGCTGTCGGTGTGCGGTGGGATTTTCACCCATCTGCGGCATTTAAAGTCCAATATGATAAAGTTAACGATGACTCAGTATCACTGGCTGTTGCAGGTGACAGTAAAGCGCTGACACTTGGTATCGATGTGGTTTTTTAGGAGGATAGTTCATGAAAAAGTTAACATGTTTACTGCTATTAACCGGTGCAATCAATGCATATGCTGATGTGTCTGTTATTGTTCATCCAAGTAACGGAAGTAGTTTTGAGGCTTCGACAATTAAGCGTATTTATACAGGTAAAGAGAAGTCTTTTTCTAATGGCAATAAAGTTATCCCAATTTCGCAAGGGGCGGGGAGCGCGGTAACCGATGAGTTTAACGATAAAGTGTTGAATAAATCTTCAGCGCAACTTAAAGCGTATTGGTCAAAATTAATTTTTACTGGTAAAGGAACGCCGCCAAAAGAGGTGTCTAATGATGCCGAAGTGCTGAAAATGATTGCCGCTAACCCTGATACAATCGGATTTGTTTCTTCAGGTGCAGTGACAGATCAAGTTAAAGTAATTAAGCAGTTTTAAGGTACTGTGAGGAAAAGCGGCGTCGCTTTTCCTCGTATCTAAAGCTATGCGAATCACTACATATATATTTAAATTTATTATTGCAACTTTGCTTTTGTGTGTTTCATTTGTAAATATAGCAAAGGAATGTATTGACTCGGTTAAAGTGGGGTTTGTGGTAGAGTGGCCTCCGCTCACCATGTTGACGGCATCTGGAGCTGATGGTTTAGATGTGAATATCGCAAAAATGGTTTTCAAGCAATGGGGGCAGTGCACATTTTTTGTAAAATTGCCCTCTTCAGCTCGCAGTTTTAATGAACTTGAGCGCGGCTCCGTCGATGTTGTTCTGATGACCAGTTATACGAAAGAAAGGGCAAAACTCGGGCTCTATTCCGCGCCTTATCGCACAGAAAAAATGCGATTATTTTCAATTAATTCACCGGTTAATATCACTTCTTTAGAACAAATTCTAACGCAAAACATTCGTATCGGTGTGAGCTTAGGCTCGTATTATGGAGAAGAAGTCAAAGATTTGGCTAATCAAGATAAATATCAAGAGCAGTTTATTGCGATTGCTAGCATTAAACGCAGAGCAGAGCTTTTAGCGATAGGACGAGTGGATTACATTATTGAAGATAAGATTACGGGTCAATACATAGCAAGTAAACTGGCACTAGATAAGTTGAAAGTTTGGCCATATCAAGTACATGACAATGATGTGCACTTCCTACTTAGGAAAGAGCGTTTCACCTTAGAGCAAATTGAAGAAATTAATTATATTATCAAGAGCTTAAAGCCTAAAATTGATGAGTTAGTGGAACGTTATGAGCAAGGGTAAAAGGTGAGGTTTTGCTAAATACTGCTGCTTTTATAAAACGTAACATTAATACAAAAATAAGCTGGGCAGCTGCCCAGCGATACATGATTAGTTACCCCAAGGGTTTTGTGCAGACGAACGTTGCTTTCTTGTACGAGCTCTATCTTTAGCTGCTTTTTTTTCTTGGATACGCTTTGCATCCGAAAAGCTTAACTCGCACGGTGTGCCTGGTACATGACCTTCAGGAATAATACGGTCGCGTGGCGGCAGCTCGTATTGTACATCATCAGGCTTAGGTAGGTTTTTTAAGCGGTACAAGTAAAAATTTTCCACTTTTTCTTGTGCCCATACTGTTTTTTTTAAAAACTTTACGGCTGATTCAGTACTCGGGTTATTTTTAAAACAGTTAAGCTGTAAATAAGCGTGAAGAAGCTCCCAACCATACTGCTCGACAAGTTCGTTAATCACTTGGTCAAGTTTAACACCGGTTAATGGATTGCTCCGGTATAGATCTTTGTTGTTCATCTTTGCTCACTGAGTTTTTAAATAAATTAATGTAATTATAAGTACTATTTATGATTATTGAAACCGTTATAGCAGTAATTCACTGGGCCTGAGGTGAGCATGAGAGTTCAATAGGAGCACGTTTGCCAGTGCTAATTATTTTGTTGATAGGTAAAGGGTAGACTTGGTCCCACGCCGCGTTTAACTTTTTATGGTCAAACAATAATACAAACTCGGCAATTGACGGTGCAATTTCAGTCGTGACTAACATAGGCATATGTGTATTTAATCTGTCAACTTCATCAGCTGTTAATAATGCGCCATCACCGCGCGTGCGAAATACGAGTAATAGCCAATTTAGATACTCAATAAAATCAGCTTTTTCACTGTGTGTAACGGTTTGTTGTATAGCGTCTTTGTAACGCGCAAAGTTTTGCCAATCTTGTTGTTGGGTCATGATGTATAAAAGGTTTAAACCGACACTTGACGATAGCAAGATATCATTCTCTAAATTATGAATTTTTAATGCTTTTTTATACATAGACTCGGCTTGTTTATAGTCTTTCTCAAGCAGATAAAAGTTACCGAGGTTGTTATAAATTCCAGCTTTTACAGTTTGAGTGCTGGCGCGAAGTAGTGATTTTTTGAGTAATGTGACCGCTTCTTTATGTTGTCCTGTATAACGATATACAACCGTCAAATTACCAACTACTTTGGTATAGTCACGGGCTGTTGCAGCCCAATTAAGTGCACATAAGTTTAAATATTTTGCATAGTCATAATCACCTATTCTGCGATGATGGATAGCCATTGGTACGAATATGCGAAAATGGCTATGTACAGTTGTATCAAGCCAGCGGCTCTGAGTAATGATATCCAGCGAATGTGAGATGAGTTGGCTATTATTGGTTCGAATCGCGGCTTCCAGTCCAGCTAAGTGAAGTTCCATTGAACCTTTTGAAGGGATAGTTGGAATGCGGTCTATGATTTCTTCATAGTATTGCAGCGCTTTATTTGGTTCGGTACGGTTAAGCGATTTAATTTCATTTAGCGCATTAAATAATGGTGCAGGAGAAAGCGTCATTGAAATAACCCAAGGTATCCAATTCAATCCCATAGTCTATCCAGTTAGGTTGTTTAGACCCAAGTATAGTGGAAAAAGACGCCTGAATGCTTATTTAGATTTCAGGCGTCGAATGTTAAATTTTGAAGTAGTCCACTTCCCCTTTAAGCTGACTAGATAGGTTATTCAGCGAATCTACGGCTTTTTCATTATTTTGCATTGAATGAATAGCGTCTGATGACATCGCGGATATTTGTTCCATCGCAGTGGCTATATCACTGACTACATTAACTTGATCCGAAGTGGCTTTGGCGACTTCTTTTATTCTGTTAAGTGAATCAGCAGCCTGCTCTTCAATATTAGCGAGAAGCTCGCTTGCTTTAGTTGTACGTTCTTTACCACTTTCCACTTGGGGTTGGGTTGTTTCCATTGCAGATACACTGGCCGCTGTCTCGGCTTGCACTTCAGAGATCATTGTTTCAATTTGTGAGGTTGCCTCACCTGTCCTTTGTGCTAGCTGCCTAACTTCGTCGGCGACAACGGCAAATCCTCGACCAGTTTCTCCGGCACGGGCCGCTTCAATAGCAGCATTGAGCGCTAGTAAGTTGGTTTGTTCAGAAATGCCACTGATCACATTAACAATACCGCCAATCTCTTTGGTTCTTTCTTCCAATTTTTTTACTTGGTTTACTGCTTCATCAACTGTCGTGGCAATTTTTTCCATTTCTTGGGCTGCATCGAATACGAGCTCTCGACCTTGCTTGGCATTGTCAGTAGTCATTGAGGAGTTGTTTTCCGTTAGATGCGCTATTTGAGAGACTTGGTCAATACTGTGGCGCATGTCAGAGAGCTTAGATGCCGTATCGGAAGTTAAGGATGCTTGTTGGCGGGCCGCGTCTAACACAGAAGCTGAACCTTGAGCGACATCATTGACTTGCACTGATACATTTTGTGATGCTGTGACGATGTTGCGTACTGTGGTTGTGAGTGTTTTACTCATTTCGGACAAAGAGTGGAGAATACTGCCTGTAGGGTGATCCGTATTAGTATGTGTTAAGGAACCATTGGCCATAGCTTTTATGGCTTGTTCTGCCTCAAACGGTTCTCCTCCCAAGGAAGATCTAAAGCTACGCTCTATCATAAGCCCAACGAAAATGGATATTGCGATGGCAAGTGCACAAAGGGACAACATGAGCTCTTGGAAACCACCAGCAACGGAGCGAGCTTCAGGGGTCAGCTGTTGGTTTTTAACTTCTTGGAAATCGATAAATTCATTTATTGCATTTAACCACTCAATAAACGCGGGACGGGCCGAGTCTAAAATGGTGGTCGTCATGACCTCTCCACGGCGTTTATCATTAATGATACTTTCAATCAGAGGTAAGGTTTGTGATTGGATCTTATCAATGTTATTGAGGATGCGCAGTTCATCTCTGGAAAAGTGTATGCCGTCTCTTTGCATTTTTGACATCTTTTCTTCAGACTCTAAATAGAATTCGGCGAGTTCTTTAATTTCGTTTTGAAAACGTGTTATCTCTTGAGGTGAACGTGCCATCGCGATATCTCTGATTGCAATAGCTCGGTCGTGTACACTGCCTCGGTAATTTATGGCATATCGTTGTTTAACAGAGTTAACATCGGTAATCTCTGCTAAAGTGTGATCAATAAAGTTAACTTTAATGATACCCATTATAGTGAGTAGAATCAGCAAGCTTAATATAAAGCCAAACCCTATTCCCAATCGTGTTTTTACTTTTAAAGTTGATAAATAGTCCAATTTGATACCCATATAAGATTGAATGAAGCGCAACTAATTGTAATCTTAGCAAAAGTGTTGCAATTATAGTGTAATAGACCGAAACAATCTTTTTTAAATTGCATTCTGAACTCAAAATGAATGCTTTGATGCTGTTCAGAGGCAATCCATCTGTAAAAAAGCCAGTCAATAATATGAAGCGCCATTGAACTGAATTTTTTTGAGAGACTATTTTAATTTGTATTGAGTTTTACAGTGGCTACGAGTTACTGTTGTAAGGCGCAGGTGAAAGTGCTTATTTTTGCGACCTCGATGTCTTTTTCTCCATGTAACAAAACTGCGACGAGACAGGTGGTTTTGCATAAACTGAGTTAAGTGAGGCTCAGATAGCCCATATAGATTATCAATTGCTTCGAAAGGGGTACGATCTTCCCACGCCATTTCAATTATTCGTGAAATGTCTGGTTCTTTATAATCCATCGCTCTACTCTTTATATAAATATTACCATATACGAAAGAAGTGCTGATTCGGGGCAGTCGTTGGCTGCTTTTAGCCATGATATTTTATCATTTATTAATGCCTCAACTGATCAATTTGAGTTCGAGTAATGATTGGAAAGTCTTTTCTGTGTATGTATTTACGATATAAGTTTGTAAAAACAGCACTGTGACTTAACTGATCAAGCTTACTAATAAAGTGGTTAGTATCTTGGGTGGGGTCTTTGCGGTATAGTTGGTATTGCTTGATCAGTTGAGCAACTGAGGGCGCTGATGGTGTTTTGGATTTTAGCGCAATTTCAGCTTCAATAAAAAATGCTACACCACTCCAGTAGACTCTTTGCTGTGCGCGTAGTGACCACATGTTACTTGATACGCTGGATAATTTACCTTGCTTACTTTTAGTTTGTTGTTTTCCTCTTGAGAGGCCAGACCATAAGCGATTCTTAAAATCATGGTAAGAAATAATGCCATTTTCTAACATGGTAATATTTTGCAAGTAGGTTGCTAACCCTTCACTTATCCAAAAGTCTTCGTAGTTTAATAGTGGATGATACAAATGGGCAATTTCGTGATAGAGCGTCCAATCCTTTTTTAAGGTAGATTCTGCTGCGTAGCGATTGAAGTGTAGCTCAATACCGTCAGGATTACCTCTATTTACTGTTGCCCAAGGAACTGGCTCAAATGCAAAGTATCGTGGTTTTAATTTAACGGGAACATAATCTTGGGATAATGGTCCCAATGTATTTTCGCTAGCCAGTACGCCATATTCTATCCAAGATTTAACAACAGACTGTTGTTGAGTAGATAGCGCATCAAAGTTTTGATACTTCAATTCTATACTGAGTGCCTCACGTGAAATAAAACTGATAAAAAGCACTAGCATGAGTAGTTTGTTGAGGTTCATATACATTATTTTTCGCTATTGTTAATTGAACTACGACTAATTAATAATAGACCTGTGTTTTATATAAAAATTACATTATATTGAGAGCTTGCTTAGTATATGAAAGTATCTCAAGTGATAAAATTGATGGAGTATGCTCTAATATCTTGATTGTTTTTTAATAAAATCAAGAGGTTAATTTATGATAAGGTTAAAGTTAGGACTGGCAGCGGTTGTTTTAAATATCAATGTTGTGATAGCAAATCCATTAATAGGCACGTGGCAGTTTGTTAAAGGAGAGTACGCAACTGATAAAGGGCTGGTTACAGCACGCGCGCCTGAGTTAAGCTCCGTAAAGATAATTTCAAAAAGTCACTTTAGTTACATAACACAAAATAACGGAAAATTTTTGTATGCAGGAGGTGGATCGTACCAATTGGATAATACCCATTTCACCGAGCACGTTGAATATGGCAATGTAAACAATTTGATAGGTAAGTCGATGGCATTTACGTATCAAATAGAGCAAGACTTGTGGCACCATACACTTCATAAAAATGGTAAACTGGTTGAACGAGAGGTTTGGCAGAAGATAAATTAAGCCAGCGCGTTGTAGCTTAAGAATAATTAAATCATACAGCATTTGTGATGTTTATCAGTCAAATGTAGCAGCAATAGCTGATATATGTATAATGTATGCTAAATGCAAAATATAGGGGCACTCATGGGAATTGAGCATAAAACACGTACACAACTTGTCGCAGAAGCAATAAGAGAGAAAATTCTTTCAGGAGAAATTAAAGCCGGCGACCCATTACGTCAAGCTGCGTTAGCGGACGAGTTAAACGTGAGTCGCATTCCTGTTAGAGAGGCCTTGTTACAACTGGAAGCAGAAGGGTTAGTTAATTTTGAAGCGCATAAAGGTGCAACGGCGACAATGCTGAGCGCAGATCAAATTGATGAAATCTTTGATTTACGGGCATTGTTGGAGGCAGAGCTATTACGTCATTCAATCGCTAACTTAACGCCTCGAGACTTACTTGAAGCTGAAGCTATATTATACGACTTAGAAGAAGCCACAGAAGCTGGTGATACACAATTAGCAACAGGTAAGCTTAATGCCGAGTTTCATGTAAAGTTGTATAGCAGAGCGAATCGTCCGCAAACGGCGGAGCTAGTTGCTATGTATAGCAAAAACTCGGAGCGTTACGTGCGCATGCATATATTATTGGCGGGTGGTATTAAAACGGCACCGGAAGAGCACCGTACTTTACTTGAATTATGTAAAACTAAAGATGCAGAAAAAGCATGCCAGTACTTGAAACTGCATATTAGTGCTGCCAAAGATGACATTAAGCAATTATTACTAAAAACAGAGCAAACAAAATAACAAATATGTAAATTTATTGAATATTTAATATTGTATGCAATTTAATATTGCGCTATGTTGTGTCGCATGGAAAACGACTCTAATAGCGCAATGATCTCAAGGTACACTTCTCGACAATCCAAATTTAATCAAACTTTGAACGACGGTAAGCTCAATAGCATGCTGGTGTTTGGCCCTGAAAATATTAACTACTTAACAGGGTTTACCGGTAACGCAGCATATCTGATTGCTAGCCCAAAAAAATACATTTTAATCACAGATTACCGTTACTTTGAGCGAGCTCAGCAGGAGTGCCAGCATTGCGATATTGTGTGCCGAGATCGCAGTAGTGAAACATTGGGGGCGTGTATTCAACGTCATTTACCCAGCGGCGATACAGGGTTTGATGCCGCGTATATTACAGTGAATTTATGGCAAGAAATCGCAACCACACTAGATAGGGTACTTAGACCGATAACAGGTCTGATAGAGCAACTTAGAACGGTAAAATGTGAATGGGAAGTCACAAACATTAAAAAAGCGGCTGCAATAGCTGATCTTGCACTTGCTGACATGCTAGGGCATGTGCGTTTGGGTGTAACAGAGAAGGATCTTGCCACTGAGCTTGACTATAAGATGCAGAAGCTGGGCTCTGACGGTGTTAGCTTTGATACAATATTATTATTTGGATCTCGTAGTGCATTGCCTCATGGCAAGCCTGGCAACACACAGCTTAAAGAGGGTGACATGATCCTCATTGACTTTGGCGCTGTGGTTAATGGATATCGCTCAGATATGACTCGCACCTATGTTTATCAATCAGCAACAGCTAAGCAGCAGCATATGTATGACACGGTTATTGCGGCGCAAAATACCAGTCTTGAACTGGTTAAATCTGGCACTAATTGTATTGAATTGAACGCAGCGTCAGAACGCGTTTTGTTTGGTGCAGGCTATGAGGAGTATGCAGGTAAGGGGCTCGGACATGGTTTAGGACTACATTTGCATGAAACACCATTTATCACACCGAAAACACATTTTGTATTACAGGCTGGAAATGTAATTACGATAGAGCCCGGGATATACATTCCAGAGTTAGGGGGGGTTAGGATTGAAGATGACATTTTGGTAACGCACGAGGGGTTTGAGTGTTTAACTCATGCACCGAAACAATTTATAGTGGAGTAACAGAGATATGCATATCATCTCAGAGCAACAAGTACACAGCAGTTTAAGTTTTAAGGCTGTGATTGAAGCACTAAAAATAGGGTTTGCAAAGCCTGCTGGTACGCCACCAAGACAGGTGTTTCCTCTTACAGAAGATGCGAACAATCATGATGCTTTTGCGGTGTTACCGGCATGGAACAATGAAGTCATTGGGGTTAAGTCATTCACTTATTTTCCAAGTAATACAGAGAAAGGCTTTAAAAGCTTATACTCGAAAATTATGCTTTTCGACAGACAACATGGTGAACCATTAGCATTGATTGACGGTACAAGCGTGACGTTTTGGCGTACCGCAAGCGTGTCTGCTTTGGCATCTTCTTACCTTTCTCGCCCTGACAGCCGTCATTTGGTATTTTTTGGCTCCGGTAATTTGGCACTTTATATGATAGAAGCGCATTTGTCCGTACGACCGATAGAAAAAGTGACCTTGGTTGCTCGTGATAAAGCAAAAGTAGCATCATTAATTTCAACGCTTTCTATCAAGTTTAAAGGTATTGAATTTATATCTGAAAATGCAAACGAAGCCACAATAAACAGTGCAGATATAGTCAGTTGTGCAACCGGATCTCATGAGCCACTTTTTGATGGCGCTTGGTTAAAGCCTGGAGCCCATGTTGATTTGATAGGTAATCACCATAAACAACACAGAGAATGTGACTCGATAACGGTTACCCGCTCTAAATTGTTTGTAGATAGCCGCGTAAACGTGCTTAATGAAGCGGGGGAAGTACTCATTCCGATTTCGGAAGGACTGATCGATAGCTCGTTTGTTGTTGCTGAACTAAGTGAGCTACATGATGTCAGTTTTGTACGTTCAGGTGATGATATTACTGTGTTTAAATCAGTCGGGATGGCGTTAAGTGATTTGCTAACGGCGCATTTAGTGTATAGGTTGGTTTTATGAACTGGTTATTGGTTTTAGGCGCAGTAATGCTGGTTATGGCGTCGTTATTATACTGGCAAGGTAAAAGAAAGCGATTAAAAAAACGCGTGTGGCGACAAGTACAAGTCAATAATTTAATAAAAGTGAAGCAGCATAAAACGGGTCCGATGGAAATGTTGTCTGAGCAAAGTTTATTAGTTGAATTTACTTTTTTAGAGAAACAATATAGTTGTCAAACTGCTTATAGAACCCAGTTATGTGACTCATTTAGTGCCAACGAACCTACGTTTATTTTGATTGACCCGGATAACCCCACCCAGTGTTATTACAATGCATGTCAACAAACAAAATTTGCAAAGCTATGGTTTATTATGTCACTGGGTGTTGTGTTATGTGTGCTGCTAAGTAATACCCTGCCGATCATACGCTAGCCTTGAAGGTTGGGGTAATTGAAATAAAATACAGTGTGTTTATTTGCACCTAGTCTAAAACCGATTACGCTTAATTAAGTATTAGCGCAGTTCATAGGTTGTTAGGCATGAAATGGGTGGTAATTTTTATTTGGCTATTTCATTGTAATGTAATTGCCCAGTCAGACACGTATAGCTTTTGTTTTTCGCGATGGTGGCCATTTAGCTTTGTCGAAGACGCAGGTGAAGCTAAAGGCATTCAAGTTGATTTACTTAAGTATGTATTAAACAATCACAACATTTCTGTTTCGTTTACTGAACTTCCTTACAAGCGTTGTATTGATGATGTTTTAAGTGGTAAATATGACTTTACGTTACATCTAGACCATTCAGACTCTTTAAATCTCGTAGAGCATGGCGTATCTGTATGGGAAATGGCATTGGCGGTAAACGTTAATAATCAGTTTTTAACGTTACAAAAAATTAAGTCGTTACCTTTATTCAGTGTAGTAATAGCACAAGAATACCCCTACCCAAAAGCAGCGCTAAAGACCTTGGCGGATATCAACGCGGTTATTATTAAACGTTCTTACTATGAAGGTTCAGATGAAGACGCCAAGGCACTGTTTGACATTTTGTCATCTAATCGTGTAGGTGCGGTGTTAGTAGACAGACGCTGGGCTGAAAAGATCATCTCTCAATTTAATTTACCTGTCTCAATTCTACCTGAGTTGGTTCACTCACAAAGACAATTTATAGGTTATTCAGATCAAAATCATGAAAAGGCAGTGATACTAAGTGGCTTACTGAAAGCGGTGTCGGAGCAAGAAATACATGCGATTGAAATGGACTATCAATAGTTGATAATGGCTAGAAGTAGGCTATATTTTGATGCAGCTACTAAAAGATAGCAATACGCTTTTTGTAATATTGAGAAAGAGTTAAGCACATATTTGGGCAGTTTTTGCCAGTGTAATGCGCTGTAATTTGGAATTACGCCAAACTGTGTAATTATTTATATTAAAGCAATTAATCGTATTGTATGATTATGGATAGATTATGTAGAGGCATACATTATCTCACAAATAATTATAAGGAAGTTGGATGTCTGAGCCTATCTTGGCGTTTGCACCGTTAGACCTATTGTTAGAAGGCTTGGAGCTATCATCTGATATTGAAGCTGCAAAAAGCCATGACTGGGTAAGCCACGTAAATACCTCTTGCTATGACGGAGATTGGGATGTATTGCCTTTAATAATTCCCAAAGAGCACCTAGATAGCCATATCATTTTACAAGCATTTTCACACAATTGTGAAAGCCCTTGGGTAGAAAGTCAGTATTTGAAACATTTGCCCTCTATTAGGGCCCTTATTGATCGGTTCGAATGTGACGTTTTGTCTGTACGTCTGATGCGTTTACATGCTAATTCATATATTAAACCTCATAGAGATCAAGGGCTCAGTCTTGAGGCTTCATCACAAGCGCGTATTCATATTCCTTTAGAGATTTCTCCAGAAGTTCAGTTTCAAGTAGACGGCGCAACTGTGCCGATGGTTGTAAATAGTGTTTGGTATATAAATGCCGATGCGGAACATTCAGTGAAAAACACCGGAGATACGTCAAGGATTAACCTTGTCATAGATTGCAATGTTAATGAGTGGCTATTTAACTTGATTATGAACTCTAAAAACAAAACATATTGCTGTAAAAAAGTAAGTTAAGGAGATAACGAGGTAATGAAATTTAATATTCCAAAAGGGCTCAATATAAGGCCATCTAATACAGCAGATAAACCTTTTTTAGAAAAGCTGCACCATTCTATGCGCCAGGATTTACAGCTAATTGATGGAGAAAAAGATTTCGTAGAGTCGATTGTGGAAATGCAATTTCGGGCTCAAACCGAAGGATATGGAGATAAGTTTCCCAATGCAATGTACTTTATTATAGAAAAGCACCATGAAGCGATAGGTAAAGCAACAATCGATTTTGGCCCAAACGAAATCCGCATTGTCGACATTGGGTTTTTACCCAGCGCCCGTGGACATGGCTTTGGCTCCGCAATCATTCAATCATTTCAAAGTGCGGCATTACAGTCGGGTGCACCTTTAACGCTCTCTGTTGAACAAAATAATGTGGCAGCAAAGCAGTTATATTATCGTTTAGGGTTTCAAGTTGAATCTATTAGCCCACCATATGAATTTATGGTGTGGTACCCGCACCCAGTGAAGTTAATGAGCGGTGTGTAACTAAGTAAAAGTAAGCATAGGGGTTTAATATGGATAAATTTACGTTTGAAAATGTTGAAAGTGCACAGGGAGCAGTTGTAAAAGTAGCTGGTCAAGATGGTGAAGTAGAGTTAGAGGTATCAACAGTTGATAGAACGAAACTCAATGGAGAGCAATGGGATGCATTTCGCGTCATACTCAAAGGCAAAGCAGATGAACCTTTAGAGCAAGGCACATATAGATTAACACATGATTCATTTGGTGAAGCTGAATTATTTTTATCTCCAAATAATGAAACAGAGTATGAGATATACATTACGACACAAAAGTAGCTTGCCGTATTCAGTATTTAATAGACTAAGCAATCCGTTTAATTAAGTGAGTAAGGAGATTTATATGGCAGATCCGTATATGTCAGAAATAAAGCCATTTGCATTCAATTTTGCGCCAAAAGACTGGGCCTTCTGTAATGGTGAGGTAATCGCGATCTCGCAAAACGCGGCACTGTTTGCATTGTTGGGGACTCAATTTGGTGGTGATGGTAGAAGTAACTTTAACTTACCAGAGCTACGCGGTCGGACCCCTATCGGGGATGGGGTTTCGGAGCCTGAAAGACGTTTTTTTAAAGCCGGAACGAGTGTTGGAGTGGAAAATGTAACGTTAACGCTGGACCAAATGGCTGCCCATACTCATGGAGTACTCGCTACAGCCACTATTGCTGCCGATAGCCCTGCGTTTACTGATCGTATCTTTTCTGAATCAAAGGATAGGAAAGGTACATCGACAGAACCGTTTGTATATAACTCACCGTCAAACTTAACAGAGCTTTCTCAGGAGGTCGTTAGTAGCAGTGGCAGCGGTTTATCACACACTAATATACAACCCCTACTAGCACTTAACTTTTGTATTGCTCTTGATGGTATATTCCCACCAAGAAATTAATAAGGAGAAAGCATGTCTGATTCATTTATTGGCGAAATAAAGATGATAGCCACGACTTATGCACCGAGGCAATGGGCATTTTGCAGTGGGGCGACACTTGGAATCAACCAAAATCAAGCCTTATTTGCATTAATTGGGGCGCAATACGGGGGTGATGGACGTTCATCTTTTCAGTTACCAGACTTAAGAGGCCGTGTGCCTGTTCATTTCGGTCAAGGTCCTGGACTACAAAATTATCCACTTGGGGCAAAAACTGGAGTGGAGAATGTTACGCTTCAGCCAGCGCAAATACCGCCTCATACGCATCGTTTGCAAGCGAGTAATAATCAAGCGAATACTTCAACTGCGGTTGGGAACGTATTAGCAATGAGCCCAACTTCGGAATCAACTTATATATCTGGCACCCCTACGGGAGCAACACAGGCACTTAACGAGGGCGCAGTTCAATCTGCCGGAGCGAGTCAAGCGCATACCAATATGATGCCTTACTTGGCGATAAACTTTATTATTTGCCTAACAGGTACTTTTCCATCAAGAAATTAAAGGAGGCATAGTATGGCTGACCCATTTATGGCAGAAATTCGAATTTTTGGTCAAGTATATAGTCCAGAGTCTTGGGCTAATTGTGCTGGTCAATTAATGAGCATAGCGCAGTTTAGTGCGTTATTTAGTTTGCTTGGAACAAATTTTGGTGGTAACGGACGAACATCATTTAAGATTCCAGATTTACGGGGAAGAGCGCCATTGCAAGCAGGGCAAGGTTTAGGGTTGAGAGATCGAGTGTTCTCTACTTATGGCGGCGTTAGTCAAGTTTCGCTTACTCCTTTAGAGCTTCCTGAACATGACCATGCTATTTCAGGTGTGTTTCAAGCTGGGAATACAGAGCAGCCAAGTAATAACCAACTAGCGATTGATGTAGGTTCTTCTGGTGGCGTACTACGATATACAGCGCCATTGGATAACAATACAAATCTTATGAGCAGTAGCAGCTTAGCTGCATCTGGTGGGAGTCAGCCGCATGAGAATATGCAACCTGCATTGGCTCTGAATTTTTGCATTGCATTAGACGGGATTTATCCACCAAGAAATTGATGCAAAAAGCACAGGTTTTCATTTTAAAACCTGTGCTTTTTTGTATTACGGACAAAGAGGCGCTGTTCGTATAGGAAATAAGATGTATATCTTTTTAAGGTGTTGTGTGGGTAGTTATGCATTAATTTTGAAATATCTAAGCTGGCGTATAGTCTATTGCTGCTTAATTTCAAGTGGGTGTTTGTTTGTCAAAGGAGTATATGCAGAGGTAAGTTTTGATAAGGTGCAATTTGAATATTCTAAAAATAATGTTGTTCTTACTAAATATGATGATGATTTTTTAATAGATAACGAAGGGAATAAGTACACGTATAACAAAAAGATAATAATACAGTCGTTGTTGTCAGTAGAAGACGTTTTATCAATACATGGTCAAATAAATGAAGTTCAAATTATTGCGAATATAGGTAAGGAGCCTGTTTATTGGGTTACACCAAATGAAGGAAGATTTTTTGAAGTCTACACCATGTTGAAAGAACATAAAGGAGTACTGGCGATAGAGCCTGATATTGCACCTGTCAGAAAGCTTATTAGCTCAAGCAAAAAACAGCTACAAATCGATAGTAGTGCAATAGAACTACAAAAGCTTTCATTGTGCAAACACCCCGTAAACAGAGTTCGGGTTGCGATTATTGATGATGGGTTCGATTTTACACACCCAGAGTTCGATAAGTTAAAAGTATTGCTTGAGTATGATGCAGATCAGAAAGTTATGACAGCGAGAGCAAAGGCGCCAATTGATTTTCATGGCACACTTGTTGCCGGTGTGATTGCGGCTAAGCGCGACAATAGGGGTATTGAAGGACTTGCACCGACAAGTGAAATTATTGCCATTAGACAAGTATCTACTTGGACGTCTTCACTAATATTGGCGTTTCAAGTTGCAAAAATGATGAATGCAGATGTGGTTAATTGCAGTTGGGTTGTATCATTTTTGTCTGATATAACAGCTCAAGTGATCGAAGATTTTTCTGCTTTGCCAAATAATCCGATAATTGTAGCAGCGGCGGGTAATAGCGGTAAAAAGGCATGTGAGATTAATAAACTGTCGAAATTGGCAACAACCGTGACTGTGGGATCAATTAATAATGGTGAGCGCGCAAAGTTTTCTAATTATGGAAAATGTGTTGACTATTATGTCCCTTCTTCAATTGAATCAACCTCATTGAATGGGTACGCTCATTTTGGAGGAACTTCATCATCAGCAGCTATGTTCTCTGGCATTGTGGCGCAGTTAAAGGCATGTGGAATTGAATATTCGTTGGCAAATTTAAGTATGATTGAAAATATATATCCTGCGCATACAGTTGAAAAAAAATAAAAGTGAGTATGTGGTTTTGAGTAGAATTAAAGGTAGTAAGATTCATGGATTCTGAGTTGAATATTTTGGACTTTAGCAGTACCTATAGCGATAATTTTCCTAAAATACTATCTGAGTTGGGAATATCGTTGATTGTAACAAGCTACCAGTCGCAGCGTGTTATTTTGGTACGCTCAAATAATGGTAAATTAGAAACAAAACTAAAAGCATTTCCAAGGCCAATGGGACTTTATGCAGATAGCGATAGAATTACCCTTGGAACACTAAACCAAGTTATCGATTTTCAAAGAACCGACAATGGTTATGCAGATGTAGTCAATGGAAACTTAGATAGCTACGAAGCGTTACCAAAAAAGCTACAAGATAGTGAACTTAAAGATATAACCGAGTTTCGAGAACAGTGGGATGAGCAAATTCAAAGCGTAAAGGCTGCCGATAGTTTGTTTATGGAAAGAGCCACGCTGTCAACCGGTATGATTAATATTCATGATATTGGTTGGGGAAATGATGGCTTGTGGGTAGTTAATTCAATGTTTTCGTGCCTCTGTAAATTAAGTCCTAATCATAGTTTTGTTGCCGCATGGACACCATCATTTATTTCAGAGCTAAAACCTGATAACCGATGCCATTTAAATGGAATGGCAATGCTCGAGGGTGAGCCTCGTTATGCAACTGCGTTTGGTGAATCGGATACGCCAGAAGGCTGGAGAGATGAGTTAGGAAGCAATGGGGTTCTGATAGATATTGTTGCAAATAAAGTCGTTAAGTCTGGTATTTCAATGCCACACTCCCCGCGGTGCCATGCAGGCAAAGTATACTATTGCGCATCTGGGGATGGGGATATTCACGTCTACGATCCAAAACTTGGGGTTAGTCGAGTTTTGTGTGAACTTCAAGGTTTCACTCGAGGGATGACGTTCTTTGGTGACTTAATGCTTGTGGGTACGAGCACCTTACGTAAATCAGAAGAACATATTCGTTTTAAAGCACATCCGAGGTTACTAGATGGACAGAGTGAGTGTGGAGTGTGGTTAGTGGATGTAAATACAGGTGAGGTGATTGGTAATTTGACGTTTTTAGGTGATGTTGAACAGATTTACGATATTGCAGTTGTGCCGAACAGTAAAAAGCCAGAGCTACTTCAAAGCGCAGACGCGTTGTCTAGCCATATTTTTGAATTTTGTCGAGGGTAAATACCATGGAACGTTTAAGTTTGAATAAAACTCTTTTAGGGGCTGCCATCCCTGCGATAATAGCGAATGGGGCATACGCAGAAACGGTGAATGGCCAGTTAGAGTCAGAGCAAACCTTAAAAAAACCGGTACGAGAAGCAAGCGTTGCAAAAATGGCTACTGGACCAGTCAACCCATTTTCAGTATTTAGCCGAGCACTAGAAACTCAACCTGCCTTAGTCAACTCAGACAGCACTAATACACTAAGCTTTTTAAAGAAGCAGGGGTTAGTTGAAACTCATGAGCAGAAAGTGAGTATTGTTTCTGGCGACAATACACAGGTAAAAAGTGATTTACTCATAAGAAAAGTATTTGCGAGTGGAAATTGCTTAACAACAAATGGTCTGTGCTTCGAGACAACTGCCTGTAGTGCTATCCCTGGAGCTATATCTGGCGCTTGTGGCGCGTCTCCAGAAATAGATGTTGAAGAAAGTGGGGCAACAACAACGAGTGAAGATTTTGGTAATGTCGCAGCAAATGGCTCTGAATCTACTACAAAGACATTTACCGTTAAAAATGAAGGGACGGGTACCTTAACTACATCAGCTGTTTCGATAACGAGTGGCAGTAGCGACTTTTCTATTACTAATGCAAGTACATGTATTCGTAATGGGCAACCTTTAACATCTGGCATGCAGTGCACGATTGTTGTTCAGTTACAAACGACGACAGTAGGCGCTGTTTCAGGCAACTTGCGAATAACGAGTGATGATGCTGATGAAGGCTCATATAACGTATCTCTAAGTGGTACGGGCACCGATGCTACGGCGCCGACATTTGACAGCGCAAACTCAACGCCAACAGATAATGGTACTAATGTCTCGGTGTCTGATAATATCGTCATCGATTTTAGTGAAAATATTGCGTTAAGCACGGGTAATATAACGGTGCGAGATGTCACTGGGTCAAGTGATTTTGAGGTGTTTAACGTTGCGACTGAAAGTGATGGCGCAACGACCAGCCCAAGTGCGGGCCGCATTGGTATTGTCAACGACAAGATTTATATAAATCCGACGAATGATTTAACTGGGAGCAATCAATATGCACTGCGCGTAGATTCAACCGCAGTAGATGACTCAGCAGGCAATAGTTTTGCAGGTATAAGTGATGATACCACCTTTAATTTCACTACGGTAAACGAACCGCCTGCGCTTGATTTAAATAGCGGCACATCAGGTAATGATACAACAGCCTCATTTTCTGAAGGGTCAGGTGCCGTTAGTTTCATGACCAGTCCAACGGTTACAGATACCGACACGATAACAACAATTACAGTTACGCTCACGAATGGTCAAGGTGATGAAGATGAAGGGATAAATGTGTCGGCGAGTGCGCAAAATGCTTTAGCTGGCGTATCAGGCGAGTCGGATATTTCAAATGCAATTGAAATAAAAGTGGAGAATGCAACTGCAACAACCGCTGAAGTGGCAACATTCTTACAAGCAATAACTTATAATAACTCGAGTGATACACCTAATACCACATCGCGAACTGTCACCGTTGTTGTTAATGATGGCACAGTCGATAGTGAGACAGGCACTGCTGTAATCAGTGTGGCCAATGTAACCGCGGCAAGTAGTTCTGCAGCATCATTTAATACCACATCGGGCACTAACTTAAGCCCTGCTATAACATTTAGTGGTGACAATGAAACACTTACCATAGCATCCGCTAGTCATATTGCAGGATCAACCGCGCAAGGTGGTGGTGGGACGGATGAAATTGTTGTAATAGATGGCAGTGATCTGACGCAATTTACCAGTTTAACCACCTTTGAAACCCTCTCGACTTTTAATAATGGCTCATTAACGCTCAGTGAGTCTCAACACGATACGTTTACAACCATAAATGGCACTGGTACTAATACATTTACCTTGGCAAGTGCAGATGAAGATGGCACGGTTACTGCTGATGCAGACATAGAAACGTATGTTTTAAATGCGGCCTTTAACATTACCTTATCTGGTGCGGCGCAAAATATTACCGGTAGTAGTAGTGCAGATACCGTTAATGTTTCTGGGTTAACGGCAACGGGGACATTAGATGGCGGCGGCGATACAGATGTGCTGCAAATGAGTACAGGGGCTAGTATCAGCAATGCAACAGTCAGTGCATTCGAATCTTTAACATTGAGCGGTGGCGCATCGGTCACAATGACAGAAGCGCAACACGATGGCTTTTCAACAGTAACTGCAAGCGGCACTGATTCAATCACCATAAGCTCAGCGACAGATGGCTTAACGGGGAACAGTGCGGTTGAAACGTATGTGTTGAGTACAGCGAATACATTTACTTTAGGCAGCGCGTCACAAAACCTAACGGGTAGTGGTAACGATGACACGGTTAATGTGAATGCACTGAGTGCGACAGGGACTTTAGCGGGTGGAAGTGGCACAGATACATTGGCTGTTACAAACGGCGGAAATATATCGGGTGCGACCGTCAGTGGCTTTGAGAATTTATCGGTTGCTGCTGGTGGTACTGTAACAATTAATGCAGCCCAATTGTCTAGTTTTACTGGAACGGTTTCTGGCAGCGGTACAGAAACAGTATCTGTTTCTGGTGATGGTAATGTGAGTACCGTATCGGCCATTGAGAATTATACCTTAAATGATGACAGTACGAACGCTCGGTCGGTGACGGTCACCAGCGCAGGGCATTCTGTTACTGCAACCTCAGCGACTGATGCAATCACATTTGATTTAGGCACGCTTGCGTTTACAGGCACTATTACGGGTGACAATACTGTTGCAGATACGCTCAGCTTAAGCAGTGGTGCGAATATATCAGCAGGGTCTATTTCTAATGTGAACAACCTCACCTTAGCGTCGGGCGCCTCAGTGACTATGACTGCCAGTCAGCACAACGCGTTTGGTGGCACAATTACGGCGCCTGGTTCTGAAACAATTATTATCAGTGGGGATGGTAATTTAACCACATTTTCTTCCGTTGAGTCTTATACCATAGGTGATGATAGTACTAATACGCGAACAGTTACTATTAGTAATGGTACAACGAATGTGACAGCTAATTCATCAACAGATGCAATAACATTTGATATAGGCTCAAGTGCTTACACGGGCACATTAACCGGTGATGCAAGCCAAACCGATACTGTATCTGCATCTAATGGCGCAGATGTCTCTGGTGGGAGCTACTTTAATATAGGGACTCTGAGCTTAAGTAGCGGTGCAACCGTTGCGATTGATGCTGCTAATATTGGTAATTTTAGTACGTCAATGACCGGTAGTGCTGGCAGCGAAATACTGAAATTAATGGATGGCGGCACGTTTGATTTTAGCAGCACATCGGTTTCATCTGTTGAAGGCGTTGCCATAGGGACAAATAGTAATTTTACGCTTACCTTAACAGATAACTTTGCTTCAGATGGGGGGATGGTTGATATAACCAATGCAACTGGCAGTGCTGTAACGGGCGCTATTACCTTAAATGCAAGTGCTTTTAGTGGCGATGTGTTAACCATATCAGCGACTGACTTAAATGGTGCAGACACGTACACGGGTGGTTCTGGCGCCGATACGATTCGCCCTGGAGGCGGTACGGATTCAATGACGGGTAACGGTGGCAATGACAACTTCATAGGCAGTGCGTCTGACCTGTCGGGTGATACCATCGTAGATTTAGCAATTGGGGACATGATCACGATAACAGGTGTCACTGGATTATCGACTAACAATGTACGCTTTAATGGCTCAAGTACATTAGAAGTTGATACCGATGCAACGGATTTTAATATATCTGAGTTGACACTGTCGCTGACAAATGCGCCGGCATCAAATTTATCATTTACTGTGGCAGACAGTGGCGCGAATACGGTGATCACTTTTATTGCGAGCAATGATGTGCCTGTTTTTTCTTCACTAAATGGAGGGGCAACATACACAGAAAACGGCAGTGCAGTCACGATAGACAGTGATGTAACCGTTGCTGATACAGAACTTGATGCGCTCAACGGCAATACAGGCGATTATAATAATGCCAGTTTGACAATAACAAGAAATGGTGGTGCAAATAGCACGGATGTATTTGCTAACACTGGCTTATTAGGGGCACTGACACAAGGTAATAGCTTTACTTATAATAGTGTGTCAGTCGGCACCGTAACGACCAATTCTGTTGGTACGATTAAACTCACATTTAATAGCAGTGCAACGTCAAGTATTGTTGATTCGGTTATTTCATCACTTACTTATGCTAATACGTCTGAAGACCCGTCAAGTAGTGTGACATTAGATTACACCTTTAATGATGGTACATCTGATAGTACAGGGACAAACCAAGCGACTGTCACGATTTCTGCAGTGGATGATACGCCAACCGATATTGCACTGTCTTCATCAAGTATGACTCAATCAAGCACCAGTGCGGGGGCTGATGTTGGCACATTAAGTAGCACGGATGTGGATGATAGTAGTCATACATACAGTTTAGTTAATGCTGGTACGTCAACAAGCGGGACGTGTACAGCCAATAGTGGCAACGGCAGTTTCCAGATAAATGGCAGCATATTAGAAACACAAGCAGCAATCAACGCTGGCAGTTATATTGTGTGTGTGCAATCTCATGATGGTACTTCTTCTTTTCAAGAGTCATTTACCATTACGGTCAGTGACGATGTTGCGCCCGATGCACCCACTTCATTAGATTTAACTGCAGCGTCAGATACGGGCGCTTCAAGCACTGATAATTATACCAATGATACAACTTTAACATTGTCAGGTTCTGCAGAGGCAGGATCAACGGTTAAGCTATTTAGCAGTGTGTCAGGCTCTACTGTTATTGGCTCAGGCACCGCAATCGGTGGTTCATGGGAGATAACAACAAGTGCGTTAACATCTAACACATCACACACGATTACCGCAACAGCAACGGATGCTAGTAACAATACATCATCAACTTCAACGGGTTTGAGTGTCACATTAGACACAACAGCTCCAAGTGTACCAAGTACTCCAGACTTAAACAGCGCAAGTGATACCGGTAGCTCAAATACGGATAATATTACATCAGATACCACGCCGACCATTGATGGAACGGCGGCAGCTGGAGACACGATAACACTCACTTCAGATAAGGATGGTGTGTTAGGGTCGGTGGTGGTGCCTGCAGGTGGAAGTTGGAGCTTTACGCCATCATCTGCACTGTCTGCAAACACGCATTCTATTACGGTTGTTGCGACAGATCTGGCCGGTAATAATAGTAGTGCATCAAGTGCACTTGCTATTAACATTGATACCAGTGCAAGCACACCCAGTATAACCACACCCATTGAAGGTGATGCCATCGTGAATGCCAGCGAAGATAACGATGTATTGGTGCAAGGCAGCGGTGCTGAGTCTGGTGCTACAGTCACGGTTAATATTGGTGGGGTGAGTAAAACGACCACTGCAGATTCAAGCGGAAATTGGACGCTGTCAGGCAATGAGTTAGATATCAGTGCGCTTAATAACGGCAGCTTAACAGTATCTGCAACGCAGACAGACAAAGCTGGAAATACGTCATCTGCAGCAACCACTTCAATTACACTTGATAACCAAGCGCCCAGTGCAGTCACTATCACCACGCCGATTGAAGGTGATGGCATTGTGAATGCCGCCGAAGATAACGATGTATTGGTGCAAGGCAGCGGTGCGGAGTCGGGTGC
>NZ_JAGJEK010000035.1:0-56251 GCF_018101015.1 Pseudoalteromonas sp. MMG005
AATGCGAGAGAAATGTGTGCCTGTCCTTTTTTTACTGTTAAATTCGGGAAATTTTTAATTCTTAGGGTGGAGGAAAAATAACTCCCCTTGATTTACCTCACCTAAATTGGTGTTTCCTACATTGCAGCTCGTATCTAAATTAGATGACGGCTCTACAATTGCATTGTTGCCCTGTCGTTTGTAGACTTTTGCTGTAGTCGGAGAAAAATTAACTTCATAAACTTCACCTTCTTCAGGTGTAAAAACAGTTAATGGTTGATACATATTTATCGAAGTCGTTCCGCCATTAAACCCACCAAAACTTCCCATGTATATTTGAGGCATAGAAAAGCCTATTTCAGAGCCAGCTTCAACTTTTATAGTAATTTCTTTGTGGTTTGGGTATCCGACTGTTCTAGAATTAATCATTCCTATTAACTTAGAACTTTCAACCTGGCATAGATTTTCTTTGTGATATACAACTCTTAAGTTGTAATTATCTTCCATATCCGTAGTGGTTAATTTAACTGTTGCGGTCTTCCCTGAGATGGGTTCAACATAATTTGATTTTAATGTCATGCACCCCTGTATCAAAATTAAAAAAGACACTAACACAGTTAAGATATACGACTTTCTCACATTTTCCCCTTTGAATTTAACTACTTAGTATTTATGCTATGGGAATTTGCTTCTAGTGGCATAACTTGTTTTATGCTTATTTTATCGGCTTGTCTTTCGCGCTTAAGCCACCCCTGCATTACTCAGTACGTTTTACCCTGCCATTAGAGCTAATTTTCGCCGATTTATCAATGATATTTTACCACACACGTACTTTTCTAGCCCGAACACTTAAGCAGGTAAACGCGTTGATTTAATTCAGCATGCTCTGCTGCTAGCTCGTTCGTGCTAATTTCATAGTCTCTTCACTTGAATTAACCACTTCGTTAAACCGTAAGACCCCGATTTTACATACTTCAAAGAAATTTGTGCCTGTCCCATATTATTATTATGAGGTTAACCGATGAATGTCTAGTGCCCCTGCGAACCCATAAGGAAATGGAAAAAAGTAGGCAGCGATGAGATCGCAATAAGAGAGCCTCACTATGTGTTTGCCGTAAGCAACTTGCTTAACTGCCACATCGACAGACGAAATAAACGGATTTGTTTATTGATTTAGAGTTGGCCGTCACTTATAAAAACGGCCAAAAAGAACATTAGTGCCTATTGACAGAGTTAAGGCTCATATGTGTTATACGCATTAAAGCCAATCTCTTAGTTTGTTCAGTTCTTGCTTCATCGGCAGCCACTCTTGAATTTCATTGCTACCATCATCTAAAAAAAGGGTATCTATGTAATTATCGAAATATTTAAAGTATCTAGAAAAAAAACACTTCGTTAGTTTTTTATCAACTAACCTACCATCTTTGAGGTTTTGTATATTTGAAAAAAAATGAAGCACACTTGATAGGTGGAAAAAATCATCTTCATTTGCCAGTTGTACAATATTTTTATCTGTATTTGATTGCAATAGTGTTGCAGATTTACTTCTTGATTCAAAAAGTTTCTCTGAATGGAAAATTTTATTTAACTCGAACACATTTTGTTTTAGAGATCTTCTTGAGGTGAAAAGATAAGCAACACCTGCCGAAACAATTGCTATGCATATTTTTAGTACTATATCATTCATGATTAAACTCATGACTTCATGTCCTTTTGCGTATAACTATTTAGTATTTATGCAGCACGTTGTTTGTGCTGCATAATCGCTTGTTGGACTGAGCCGCTACCTGCTCTGTGTGTCAGAGTTGGTGTTATTTATGCTATGGGAATTTGCTTTTAGTGGCATAGCTTGTCTTATGCCTATTTTATCGGCTTATCTTTCGTGCTTAAGCCATCCCTGCATTACTCAGTACGTTTTATCTTGCCATTAGAGCTAATTTTCGGCGATTTATCAATGATATTTTCACCACACACGCACTTTTCTAGCCTGAACACTTAAGCAGGTTAACGCGTTGATTTAATTCAGCAAGCTCTGCTGCTAACTCGTTCGTACTAATTTCATAGTCTCTTCACTTGAATTAACCATTTCACTAAATCGTAAGACCCCGATTTTACATACTTCAAAGAAATTTGTGCCTGTCCCATATTATTAAGGCAAGCAGTCCTAGCAACGCCTATAACAAAACACGTAAAAGCGCATACATTTCGTCACTCTTTCGCCACTGAACTTTTACAACACGGTACTGATATTAGAACGGTGCAAGAACTGTTAGGCCATTCAGATTTAAAAACAACCGAACTATATACGCATGTGATCGGGAGTCGATTTAGCCATACTTTAAGCCCGTTAGATAGGTGAGACTAAACCCATGTAACAGTGTTTAATTCGTCATTGGCCGAATTATTGCTGGCAATGCAACTTAAAAAATACGCTAAAAAAATGGGTAATTCATCTTGCATAAATATAGTACTGATGCAAAAGTAACTAACGACTTTATTCATTGAAGGTCATTGTTTTTATACAATGAGACAATACAAGGAAAAGTAATCATGCATAAAAGTGACCATAAAATCGTACAAAACAAACTGGGGCTATATATCGCTTTGGGCGCTGGAGGCGGCGCTGCTATAGGCGCAATTGTCGGTGTTATTTTTGATATTTTGCCATTTAGTATCTCTACTGGGTGCGCACTTGGCGTTGGTATTGGCGTTGCCATTGGTGCTGCGCGCTTAGCACCAAAAAAAGTAAAACACCCAAGCTGAATTAACTAAAGTGTAAAATAGCGTCTCTTTTGAGTACATTACTACATTGTATTAGTTAAGGTGTTTTTTACCTACTTGCTGCGCGCCTGTTTTTTGTTAACCCGCGAATATTACTTATGCGGCAAACCGCTCAGCCCATGTAAGTGTCCCTAATACCACTGGTGCTTCCAGATCATATGAATAGGTATGGATATCATCTATTTGTCGCGCATGAAATCGCTGTTCAACATCAGATATATTTGCGCCAGCCCATTGTTCAATGGAGTCTGACTTTTTAAATAAATGCGGTTTTTCTTCAACATCATCCATGAGCTTAGACCAAAGCTCTGATTGTATCTGAGCGGGTTTGTTATGAACTTGCTCAACCATATCATTCATCCAACTGAGTCCATAATCTTCGTAAGCATTCAAGAGCTTTTTATGAAAACCTTTTCGCGCACTGTCATCTGGCATCGCATCATTTAAAGAGACATATTGCCCTTTTGAGCTTTGGTAATAATTAACATGCGCTTCATAATTAACTTGTTGACCTATATAACTGAAAATATTGGTTGGCCCAGTTTCGTCAGCTTCACTTAACATATCAAAAAAGGCACGTTTGTCGTTGTGTGCAACCAGACTCGCCATATCGACAATACCGCGACTTTTTTCAAAGTCACTGTCTTTTAAATGCGTATTTATAGTCAGTAAATCATCTTCACTGAAAGTTGCACGCGCAAGCATATCCGTATAGGTATCGGTGAGGTTTTTGCTGTTATTGCCTTTTGTTAAGCGCATATCTAATCCATTTTCAGCCCGTGGAACATGCATTAAAATAGGCTCTCTACCATCTTCATCAACGGGGATCAATGAAGTGGGCGCGGCCCCGTTTTGTGCCTGTGCAGATAAAGCCATAAATGTATCTACCGTATCTTTTAACATCTCAGTCGACATGCCTTCGAGTGCGTTAAATAACTCCTCAGGTTTTTTATTGTTGAACAATCTCAAAGGAGGAAATGATTGCTCTAGCACTTGGGTGAATTTACTGAAGGTTTCGTCATCCATTTTTTCTAAAATAGATAATAACGTTTTTGAAGGCTTATATTGTTTCATGATATCGCGCTGATCTGGACTTAATCTGTCCAGCTGATCTAAAAACGCGTCTATATCTTGTTTATTATCTAACTCGCCGTATTGATATTGTCTTTCACTATCAGGGGCTGATAGATCAATCGTCACTTTGGGCTGATAGCCTGAAAAATAAAGCTTGGCTCCTATTACAGGCGCTTCATTTTTTATGATCGCAACGTCGCGTTGAGTTGTAGTCACACTATTTTTGTGTTGTTTTTCTACTTCACTATCAAGTAAAGCTCTGTCTTCTTTCGACACCGTAATCGGGGTCATTTCTAACTTGATAGCTTGACCCCGACTAACTTGATTCTGATTAACTTGATTCTGACTGACGAAGGGATACTGAATACGCATCGCTGTTTCCTTGCGATTAAAGTGCCTAATAACGGGTTATATCTCAAATATCGGCCAACAATTCGTAAACTTTACACTTTTCTGTACATATCATAGTCTCTACGTCAAAGTATCTACGACGAATACTTCACTTATAATAGGAACAGGTAAGAACAGCGATATGCGTTATCAATGCTTCTACCTCCTCCTCTTTATTCTGTGGCTAGCACGCTTCGTTTTCTAATGACCCTAGCAAAAATAGTCAAAAACAATACAACAAAAGTAATTGCTATGAATACCGATACAAGTGATGAGCTTTTCTGTACGCGAGGAGCTGATGACTGAAAATGTATCTGCTTAGGCGTGGCTACCTCTGGTTTGCTCACTTTTCCATCTTGCGAACCAAATTTTGCACTGACGATTGCTACTTCAGTGGGTAAATGCATTGAACTGGCTTCAAATTGCACTCTGCCCAATATACCTGAACCATTAACATCTTTAGCAGGGTTAACCTGACTCATAACAAATTGAATTCGGCCCTCTTTTTTATTAACGTGATTCTTTAAAATAAATTGGTAACGCGTATTGAAAAAGTCACTCGCTTCGATTTGTACGCCATCCTTATTTTCATCTTTATCAATTACTGTCAAAACATCCGGATCATAAACAATTTCAATATCGGCACCATAAACATTTGGCATATCGACAACTTCAATATCAACATAAAACCTACCACCTAATGTAATATCATCTTCTGCGACTGAAAGCGAAATATGTCCACTTTGAGCCCAGCAAGGTACCGCTAGTAATAAAAACAGCAAGTTAATAATACGCATCGTTATATTTTCTCCAATGTTAGTATCAGCCGCTCAAACACAGAGCGGCCATATAATCATAATTTAGTATGATTAAAATATACTTTTACCAGCACTTATCACCACGTTTGCACACCTGATTTACCATAATGATTGCCTAACAATGTGAGATCCTGAACGTTTATTTTAGTATCACGGTTAAAGTCTGCTTTAGGTGTATACGGGGCGCCGCCTTCTAAAGTGCTGCGATATGCACCAAGCAATAGGGTTAAATCGGCGATGTCAATTTGTCCATTTGCATTACTGTCACCAGCGACCAATGATATATTACCTAAATCTAAACTTGGCTCACCTGCATTCACCGTTATAGACTTTTCTGCTGGTAAATAACCATCAGATTCCACTCTTATTACCACTTCGCCTGACGCTAAATTCACTGAAAATGTGCCATCAGCACTAATTTCTACAGATATACCATTTACAAACACTCTGGTTTGACTGTAATCCCCAGAAAACCCAAGGGCTGATACATTGCCGGTTACTAATTGCGCTTCCTCTATGGTGAAACTCCAAGGTGTACTTGTACTCAGCAACATCTGACCTGCGTTATTTGCTAATTCTGCAGTTAAATTTAACGTAACAGTCCCTGCTTGTTCAGCTTTCATTGAAACAGTAGCAAAAACACCTTGTCCCGTAATCGCCGGAGCTGGATGAATCAAGCTAAGCGCACCGCTCCACTCATTATCTGTAACAACTTCAGGTAACCCGATTCTTTTATCCAACGGAAAAACATTGCCATAGCTGCCTGACGTAATTTTTATTTTTCCAGCTGATGAATTCGTCAAACGGACATCAGCACCATATATATTTGATCCTGCAACTAAAATATCAAAGCTATATTCTTCACCTACTAACATAGATTGTGGCAGTGATGAGAGTGAAACTAAATTTGAATAACCGAGTTGAAACTGTTGGGCATAGGCATCATTTAGTGGAAAACCGCTATTGTGATAACTCACAAGCAAACGATTACCAGGTAAAACATCAATCATCGGACCATAGTACTGAGTCGCATCTGAGTACTTTCTTATACTCTGAATTGCATCAACAGCTAAGTTGTTTGCGTCAAATTGACGGTACGACATTGTATTTTCAGCCCCATAGCTTTCCCATGCAATTACATACCCTCCATCGTCTAAGCTTTTTATTACTGGGTCAAAATGGTTGGCTCCAACAAAGGGAGCCGTTAGCTGGTATTCATTGCCTATTGCCACCCCTTGAGTATTAAAGCGTTGTATAAATATATCTGAGCTTTCACCACCAGCTGCTTTTTGTCCGAAATATCCCCAAGCAACGACAAAACCTCCATCATTCAAGCCACTTACTGATATCGTTTGAAAATCAGGCGTTATATTTTGAGGTGAGAACTGTTGAATGTTGGTAATTGCTGAGCCAGCTTCAGAAAATATTTGATTGTAAATTTGACTACCTTGCCACCAAGTTAAAACATATCGCTCTTGTGTCAATGTATCTAAACCATAAATATTGAAATATGAATGTATCTCATTGTTGTGCTCCACCAAATTATTGACAGTGCCATTCGCATGATATCTTTGTGTGTAGGTTTTACCACCTTCTCCCCAACTAATCATAAACTTCCCTTGGTCAAGGTCATATGCTTTAGGGTTAATATAATAATCGGACGATACACTTTTTACCAAAAACTCACTTCCAATAGCATTACCACTGATATCAAATAACTTAGCCATGATACTTTTATCTGCATTCCAAGTTATAACAAAATTGCCATTATCAAGTCCTTTTACGGCAACGGTATGTACTCCTTCGCTATAATTCAACGACTGTGTACTAACTTGGATTTCACTACCCGCAAACGAACCATCTGCATGGTACCGCTGGGCAAAAATGTGTGTTTGTGTAAACGGGGTGTTTGTTTGCGTTGTACCATACCAAGCAACAACATAGCCACCATCAGATAGTGCGCTAACGCTACTATTAACCTGACCAACCAATCTAGATTGACTATTTACTTTAGATGCCTGTACTTGGATGCTTGCGACAATCAAAAACATCGCAAAAAGAATATGAAAAATTGAGTAGTTTATTTGTTTTAAGTTTAGGCCAAATAAAACATGATTATTGAGCCTGTTGAGCACACGGTTTAACATAATGCATTCCTTCAAGAGTTATCGTAAGACAGGTAAAGACGCTGAACTCCCAAAACACAACATTGTGAAATACAATACGATCGTATCGCACCAGTAAATTGCTGAATATAATGAGAATGGGCTTTACTTATTATTCCTTTCCCAAGAATATATATCGCCCGCTTTGAGTTTTTCATTAGTACAAAAGTGAATTATTTATTTGAACTTTTAAGTCTTCATGTAATAGTTTCACATTTGATAAATAAGCTAATCAATAAAGCTGCCATATATCGTGGTTTTTATTTACTCAAAGTGAAAAAATTGCGCCTCGCTCCAACATATCTCCCTCACAATACGGTATATCGCAATGAAGAAAAGCTCGTGAGACTTATTCCTATCAAAGTTGTATGCTTCCTTGAGAGGCCATCACATTAACTTACATGATTATTGTTTAACTTAATTAAAAACAAACCAGTGTAGTATTCAGCAAAGGTCAATGTGAAAATTTAATCTAGGCTCTTGTCAGAATTATGATAAAGATGTGTAATGCTCAATACGTTCTCAAAAGAGCTAAGAACCACAAACCAAGCTCTCTCCCTCATAAGATGAGCAAACAGGAAGATAAGCGTTTCGACATTGAGAAGGTTATTATTATTTGAAACCGTCCTTTCCCACATGACGCATCTTTAAAATGGTTTAATCATTTAGTATCCATTGGTACTCATCAGTCATACTCTTTGTATTTTTAACTATAATATAGTATCTACTTCAAAATACTTGGTGCACTCGCCTACCGTTAATACAACCTCATCGCCGAGTTGCTTCGTGAACAACGCCTGCCCTATTGGTGAAGCATGTGTAATAACTAATATATCTTGTTGCTGAACGGTCACTTTTAACCCGCCTTCGGATGGGCCTAAATAAAACCAGTGCATAACGTTATTCATATCAATAAGCTGAACAAGGCTACCTTCTTTAGCGCGTATTTCAGTGTCTTGGTTAAAGCTATGGGTAAAAAGGGCAATAGATTTATGAATATCATTCACCCGCTCACTTTGACCATGGGCTAAATAGCCAGACTCAATGCTTAACGAGTCATACTGGGTCTCGGCAGCACTTTGCTCATGCGTCGCATCTTGATGTGCACTGTCGGCCGCCTGTTTTGCTTGTGCCAATTTTGCCTCTAACGCAAATTTAATATGCTCTATTACATGGCCCTTATTCATTTTCTCTCTCTTACTACTACAAAATCACATATAAAGGAAAAGCCAATGACTGTTCCTGTTTTTTACTATTGACTATTTTAATGGTTAACTTCCACTGCATCAATCGCGTAGTGCATAGCCCAACCATGGTTGTTGCATGAAACACACCATGCTCTTGCTGTTCAAAGAAAACTGGAATATAGCCCATGTTCATGTCTTCCCCGGCTAAAAAAGCGGAGTCAATCGTGTTGCCTTGCGGTAACTCTAGAGTCACGCCAATCTCTTCTTCACCTTTTATCACGTTTGATGAATACCAAAGTCGTACCTCATTACTATGCAAGCAAGGCGATTGTCTTATACAGTTTTCTATTTTACTTAAGCTTTCACTTTTTTCTGAACTTTCATGTATAATAGCTGTAGGGTCAGAGCATGCGCTCACAAAACTCAACACGGCAAGTACGCAAAACCACAATTTGAGCATTATTTATCCTAATTTAGACGATAAAAACTGATGCATAGTAATGCAGATTTTATTATTGCGCTACAATGATGAATAACTGAACAAAGAATGGGCCAAAATTTGATTGATGTCATAATTTTATGCGTTTGAGGTATCTTTTCTTTTGCAAAAAAATTATTATTTCCTTGCAAAAATAAGGGTTTCTCAGGTTGGTTTGAAATGTAATTGTCAAACAATTTCATTTTTAATCAAGCTTGTTGAAATATAAAGCAGGGCCTGTTTATACAGGTAATTCATTTCTAATCGCATTAATTGCAGCGGAATCCAGAAAATGAGCCAGACAGTAGCATCACAAACTGAGTACAATTATAAAGTTGTACGCCAATTCGCTATCATGACAGTGATTTGGGGCATCGTTGGCATGGGTGTTGGTGTTCTAATTGCTGCCCAACTCGCTTGGCCAGCATTGAACTTTGATACACCATGGTTAACATACTCACGACTTCGTCCGTTACACACGAACGCAGTCATATTCGCATTTGGTACTAGTGCACTTTTCGCAACGTCTTATTATGTTGTGCAACGTACATGTCAAACGCGACTTTTCTCCGACAAACTCGCTTCGTTTACCTTTTGGGGTTGGCAAGCAATCATTGTCTCGGCAGCTATTACGCTTCCTCTTGGTATTACATCGTCAAAAGAATATGCTGAGTTAGAGTGGCCAATTGATATCGCAATTGCGGTTGTTTGGATCACTTATGCGGTTGTTTTCTTTGGTACATTGATCAAGCGTAAAGTGTCTCATATCTACGTAGCTAACTGGTTCTACGCTGGTTTCATTATTACGGTTGCTGTACTTCACATCGTGAACAGTATGGCTGTGCCTGTATCGTTAACTAAATCATACTCAATTTATGCCGGCGCCGTCGATGCCATGGTGCAGTGGTGGTATGGTCATAACGCGGTAGGCTTCTTATTAACTGCTGGTTTCCTAGGTATGATGTACTACTTCGTACCAAAACAAGCAGGCCGTCCTGTATATTCTTACCGTTTGTCAGTTGTTCACTTCTGGGCATTGGTTTCTCTTTACATTTGGGCTGGCCCTCACCACCTTCATTACACCGCGCTTCCAGACTGGACGCAGTCTTTAGGAATGGTAATGTCTGTTATCTTATTCGTACCTTCATGGGGCGGGATGATCAACGGTATTATGACACTTTCAGGAGCATGGCATAAACTTCGTACCGATCCGGTATTGCGCTTCTTAGTTGTCTCTCTATCGTTTTACGGTATGTCGACGTTTGAAGGTCCAATGATGGCTATTAAATCAGTGAACGCATTATCTCACTACACTGATTGGACTGTTGGTCACGTACATTCAGGTGCCCTTGGTTGGGTTGCTATGATCTCTATCGGTGCTATTTATCACTTGATCCCTGCACTATTTGGTCACGGTAACATGTTCAGCGTTAAGCTTGTTAACACCCACTTCTGGCTACACACTGTTGGTGTTGTTTTATACATCGTTGCAATGTGGATCTCAGGTGTAATGCAAGGCCTTATGTGGCGTGCGGTAAATGCTGACGGTACATTGATGTATAGCTTTGTACAATCACTTGAAGCGTCTAAACCGTTCTACATAATGCGATTCCTTGGCGGTGTATTCATCGTAATTGGTATGCTGGTTATGGCATACAACGTGTTCCGCACAGTGAGTGCTAAAAGTGGCACCCTTGCTACTGATGCACACACAAAAATGGCTTAAGGGGTGTAGAATATGAGCAATAAAAATTCAGCCAACAAACATGAAATCGTAGAAAAGAACGTCGGCCTAATGGCCATACTGACTGTTTTTGCGATCAGCTTTGGTGCACTGGTAGAAATTACGCCACTTATGTTCCAAGAAGACACAACGAAACCTGTTGATGGCCTACGCCCATTAACTGCATTAGAAATGGAAGGTCGTGATATTTATGTGCGTGAAGGGTGTTATAACTGTCACTCGCAAATGATCCGCCCGTTTCGTGATGAAGTTGAACGTTATGGTCACTACTCTGTTGCTGGTGAATCAGTATGGGATCACCCATTCCAGTGGGGCTCTAAGCGTACTGGTCCTGACTTAGCACGTGTTGGCGAACGCTATTCTGATGATTGGCATTATGCCCATTTGATGGATCCTCGTTCAGTAGTTCCAGAATCAAATATGCCAGGTTATCCATGGTTAGACAGCACAAAGGTAGATACCTCTCTTACCCTTAAGAAGCTGCAGATCTTCCGTGACAATTTTGGTATTGATAAAGCATCACCCAAGTATGATGGAAAAGGTTACGGCGATGATAATGAGCTATTAGCTCAAATCGCTAAAGTCGATTCTATGAATAACGGCACTGGTGCAACCGAAATGCAAGCCCTAATTGCATACCTTCAGCAACTTGGCACACATTTGAAGTAATTATTATGGATTACGGCACATACAGAGGCATTTTGACTCTGATAATTTTGGTACTATTTATTGTGATTGTTGGCTGGGCATACAGTAAACGCTCAAAAAATCGATTCGACAGCGCGGCAAATGCGATTTTCGAAGACGAGAAAAAGCACGACAGCACAATCTCTAACGAGGAAAAGGAGTCTGAAAAATGACTAGCTTTTGGAGTATTTGGGTAATTGTATTAACCCTTGCGTGTCTTGCTCTGATCTTAGGCCTACTACTTTGGAACCTGAAAAACTATGCAGGTGTTGAAGAAGGTGAAAGCTGTGGTCACGAGTTTGATGGTATTGAAGAACTGAACAACCCACTCCCTAAATGGTGGACCTACATGTTCTTCGCAACCTTTGTTTGGTCTGTTTATTACCTTGCAGCCTACCCTGGTCTTGGTAATTTCGCAGGTTTGCTTAATTGGACTAGCTCAAACCAGGGCGTTAAATCAATGGAAGAATCTAAGGCGGCAGTTTTAGCCGCTCAAGAAAATGGCCATTGGGTGCAGCTAGACAAAGAAGTTGAATATGCACAAGAGCGTTTTGGTCCTATCTTTGAAGCATTTGCAAAGCAAGATGTTGTAACATTGGCTAAAGACGAAAAAGCACTTGAGATTGGCCAGCGTTTGTTTGCACAAAACTGTGCACAATGTCACGGTTCTGATGCTCGCGGTGGAATGGGCTTTCCTAATCTAACCGACAATGATTGGTTATACGGCGGCAAGCCGGACCAAATCAAAGAAACACTGCTTAACGGTCGTGTTGCAGCAATGCCGGGTTGGAAAGATGCACTTGGTGAACAAGGCGTTGAAGAAATGACTGCATTCGTGCTGAGCCTTTCAGGTCGTAAAGTAAACCAAAAAGACGCTGATGCAGGTAAAGCTAAGTTCGCAATGTGTGCAGCCTGTCACGGTATGGACGGTAAAGGCTCTGTTGCCCATAACCTGCCATTTGGTGCGCCTAACCTCACAGACAATGTTTGGTTATATGGTGGCTCTAAGCGCGCAGTTGAAGAAACGCTCAACCATGGTCGTGCCGGTGTAATGCCAGCATGGAAAGAGATCTTAGGTGAAGATAAAGTTCACTTATTAACCGCTTATGTTTATAGCTTATCGCAAAATAATCAATAAATTATAACGAGTTAATCGAGATCAAAAAAGCCTCCATTTGGAGGCTTTTTTTTAGGTTTTTCACTGCAAATGAGATAAAATACCTGCACACTTTTTAAGTCTTTGAGTCGTTATGAATCCTACCCCGTGGTATAAAAACTTTTGGCCTTGGTTTTTAATGTTCTTTCCTGTTGTTACTATCATTGCCTGTATTGGGTTAGTGGTTTTTGCTGTTGGTAATGGCCCTGATATGGTCGTTGATGACTACTACAAAAAAGGGAAAGCAATTAACCTTGAGCTTACCAAATTCGACAAAGCAAAAGCGCTCTATTTACACGGAGATTTACAAGTCACAGCTGACACCATCAAGTTTCATTTTACCAAAGGTGACGCCAGCAAGGTAAATGCATTAAAAGCGTCGTTTTATCACCGAACAATCAAAAAATACGATTTCAGTACCAACTTACTCGCCAATGCCAATGGCGAATTTACCGCCGTATTAGACACCATAGAACAAGGGGCCTATACGGTTTTTCTTGAGCCTATGGATGGCAGTTGGAAACTGAAAGAAAACTTACAACTACCTAGCGACACAATCATAAAAATATCACCAGAATATAAGTAGTCACCATGTCAAAAGCGTGTTTCCATTGCTTAGAGCCTGTCCCAAAAGGGTTTAATGAAACGGTGCTATTTGATAGCCAGCAACACCCAGTGTGTTGCATTGGCTGTCAAGCTGTTGCTGAAACCATCGTTGCTCAAGGTATGAGTGACTATTACAAATTTCGTACTGAAAGTGCCGGTAAAGTTGATGAGTTAATTCCAGAACAACTCTCACTGATAAAAAGCTACGACAATCAAGATATTCAATCTGATTTTGTCTCTGATAGTGGTAACTTGTCAGAAGTATTATTGAGTGTAGAGGGCATTAGCTGTGCGGCATGCGCATGGTTGATAGAAAAGCAGTTATTGGCACTAAAAGGCGTCAACCGCGTCGATGTAAATACATCAACTCATCGCGCCATGATCTTGTGGGATAAAGAACAAACTTTACTCAGTGATATTATTCAAGCATTAATACATATCGGCTATAAAGCCTACCCATTCCAAGCAGATGAAGAAGCAAGCCAAAAACAAGCGACGGCCAAAGCCTACATTCGTCGTTTAGGCGTAGCAGGCTTAATGACGATGCAAGTCATGATGTTTGCATTTGCCATGTACTTTGGCATGTTTTCAGGAATGGAAGAAGATTTTGAACAGTACTTTCGCTGGATCAGCCTGATCTTGGCCTCTCCGGTTATTCTTTACTCCGCACTGCCCTTTTTAACCAATGCGATTAAAGGCCTCAAAGCCAAACAACTCAACATGGATTTGCCCGTTTCGTTGGCCATTTTTGGTGCCTATGCCGCAAGTTGCTACGCCACTGTTATGGAAGTGGGTGAAGTGTATTTCGAGTCTATTTGTATGTTTACCTTCTTACTTTTATTGGGTAAATATCTCGAATTTAGAGCGCGCTTAAAAGCCAGTGAGTTTACTGCTAACTTACAAAAACTCTTGCCGCTGACCGCACGTAAAATCGATGATAATGGCGATGAAGCGGTCGTTGCAGCCAAAAATTTAAAACTCCATGACCGTGTACTCATCAAAGCCGGCGAAACCATTGCTGCTGACGGAATCATCATCGCTGGCACCACCACCGTTGATGAATCAATGATGACCGGTGAGCATTTACCTGTGAAAAAGTACCTTGGTCAACAAGTGTTTGCCGGTACAGTGAATCACGATGGCGTCGTTAGCATAAAAATTAATAAAGTGGGGCAAAACACCCTACTTAATCAAATTATTAAATTGCAACACTCTGCACTGTCTAAGCGCCCAAAGCTGGTTGAAGTAACAGACAAAGTGGCACAATGGTTCGTCGCTTGCCTATTAATATTTGCCTCTATCACAGCGATTGGCTGGTACCCTGTTTCACCGGAACAAGCATTCTGGATCACTATTTCAGTCTTAGTAGCAACCTGCCCGTGTGCACTGAGCTTAGCAATACCGACCGCATTAACCTGTGCTGTCGCCACGCTAACCAAAAAAGGTGTATTAATAAAAGAAGCCCATGTGCTAGAAACACTCACAAAACTCACTCGGGTTGCCTTTGACAAAACAGGCACCTTAACTGAAGGGCATTTTTCGATAGATAAAGTGGTATTACACAATAATGCTTATAGCGAAAACGAGGTACTTTCCTTAGCCGCCAGCTTAGAAAAGTACTCAGAACACCCTATTGCAGCCGCATTCAATGAGCACTTAAACACCCATCATGATCTCAAAAATATTGAAGTACATACCGGGAAAGGGATCAGCGCGTCATTGGGCGAGCAAACACTGGCGATAGGAAAAAGTGGCTGGCACCAACAGCAGCGTTCCAATGCGCAAGCAACTTTATATATAGATGAACAAGCCATTGCTGACTTTTATTTCAATGACAAGGTTAGAAATAATGCCAAAGATGTCATCGCTCAGCTGCAACACAATGGCTTAAGTTGTCACTTGTTAACCGGAGACAGCTCTGATGCCGGTGCGAAACTCACTGATACCCTGAACCTTGACTCACAGCAAAGTAGCTGCTCACCAAAAGACAAACAGCTTGCCGTTGATGCTTGGTCTAACAAAGGCGAAATTGTGGCGATGGTTGGCGATGGCGTCAACGATAGCCCAGTGTTTAACAGTGCTCACCTTTCAATCGCGATGGAAACCGGCGCAGACATATCAAAAAATACCGCCGATGTGGTATTGTTAAAGAGTGATCTAAATGCCATTTTGCAGTTGCAAAAAATTGCACTGCAAACCCGTCGTATCGTGAAGCAAAATTTGACCATTTCCTTGTTATATAACGGTTCAATCTTGCCACTGGCTGCTCTTGGTATGGTCCCACCATGGGTCGCGGTCATCGGTATGTCGGCCAGCTCAATTATTGTGATAGGTAATTCATTGAGGTTATTAAAGCTATGAGCATCATTTACATTTTAATTCCCATCGCTATTTTATTTGTCATTATTGCCATTGGTATCTTCTTTTGGGCAGTTAAAAGTGAACAATTTTCTGACTTAAATAAACAAGGTCACAGCATTTTGTTTGAAGATGACAAAGAACAGCATCAAAATGCCAATGACAGAGATTAGTTTATTTGGTGCGTTTATTATGGGATTAGTTGGCAGTGGCCACTGTATTGTGATGTGCGGTGGTATTGCTTCAAGCCTACAAATGGCTAATTCAACACTCAAACCTATTAGCGTCGGGCTTACTTACAACTTAGGCCGAGCGACAAGTTATATGGTAGCCGGTGCGTTAGTGGCGTCATTAGGGAACTCATTTGCAAAACAAAACACCGAATTCGCCCTGAGCTTAAAGATATTCAGTGGGGTATTCATGATATTGGTTGGGCTTTATGTTATGCGCCTCGCCAGTTCATTAAAGTGGCTAGAACAAGCTGGAAAAACCGTTCTTTGGCAGCACTTGGTGAAACTGAACAAACATTTACTCCCTATTAATACATACTCTAAAACTTTACTCTACGGCATGCTATGGGGTTGGCTACCTTGTGGACTGGTATATTCAGCACTCACATGGACTTTGCAAGCTCCTACTCCATGGTATGGCAGTGCCATTATGTTGAGCTTTGCACTGGGTACTTTGCCTTCGATGCTCATTGTTGGACAATCGGCACAACAACTTAGCCGCTTTTTAAACCACACGCTTATTAGGTGGGCGCTAGGTAGTATTTTTATCTGGTATGGAATCTATCTACTAATCATTGCATCCGATAGATTAGTACATTAACCTAGTCTCAGCGTCATATTTTAATGGATTTATTATGGATTTAAATAATCAACAACGTTCGAAAAGTCAATGCACCATCAGTTGTAATGACTGTAGTATCAGCCAACTATGTTTACCATTTACCTTAAATGGCAGTGAAATGGATAAACTAGATGAAATTATCGAGCGTAAGAAACCATTACATAAAGGCGATTATTTGTTTGAATCTGGCGCGAAGCTGAATGCCATATTCGCTGTACGCTCTGGGTCTTTTAAATCTTATACACTATCAGAACAAGGTGATGAGCAAATAACCGGCTTCCACCTAGCGGGTGATTTAGTCGGATTTGATGCCATCAACAAAATGCAGCACCAAAGTTTTGCTCAGGCACTAGAAACGTCAATGGTGTGTGAGATCCCATTTGATACACTGGACGAACTCGCCGGTAAGCTACCTAAATTGCGCCAGCAGATCATGCGCTTAATGAGTAACGAAATTAACTATGATCAAGAAATGCTATTACTGCTAAACAAAAAAACGGCTGAAGAACGACTCGCTACGTTTATATATAATTTGTCAAACCGGTTTGGTGAGCGAGGCTTTTCACGTAAAGAATTCCGCTTTACCATGACTCGAGGAGAAATTGGTAACTATTTAGGGCTTACGGTTGAAACGATAAGCCGTTTATTGAGCCGCTTCCAAAAAGCCAATCTCATTAAAGTTGAAGGTAAGTTTATTACTATCTTAAATATCCCTGAATTAGCTAAAACAGCAGCGATAGCGGTTTGATCTAGGGCAATGAATTCTCAATAACGACTTTCACCTTACGCTAAATCAGTTACACTTAACGTAACTGGTTTAGCTGATAAAGTATGTTAAGGAGTTCATAATGGATAAAATAAAACGCATTCTTGCCGTTATCGATCCAACCAAAGCACAGCAAAATAGTTTGCAACGTGCTCTTTCATTAGCAAAAAAAACAGGGGCACAGATCACCGCCTTCTTGTCGATATATGATTTCTCATATGAAATGACCACAATGCTCTCAAAAGATGAACGTGAAGCAATGCGTGCCGCCGTCATCAAAGACAGAGAAGCGTGGATCAATGATTTGCTCTCTAGTATTGAAAATATTGATGTACATAGCTTAGTGTTGTGGCATAACCGCCCTTATGAAGCCATTATTAACACCGTGATTGATGACGGGTACGATATAGTGATAAAAAGCACCCACCAACACGACACTTTAAAATCGGTTATTTTCACGCCAACTGACTGGCATTTAATACGAAAATGTCCAAGTCCTGTGCTGCTTGTTAAAGATCATGAATGGCCAGAAGAAGGCCATATATTAGCGGCTGTTAATGCCGTCAGTGATAACGAACAACATCAAGCATTGAATAAACGCATTATTAGTGATGCACAATTTATTTGCCAACTTGCCAATGCCCAACTGAGCCTCGTTAACACCTACCCCGCTACGCCTGTCAATATTGCAATAGAGATTCCTGAGTTCAATCCTTCGCAATACAATGAAGCAGTTAAAAAGCATCATGAAGATGAGACATTTTCCTTAGCCGATTCATTCAATATTGCGCGTTCAGAATGCGAAGTTAAAGAAGGGTTACCAGAAGATGTTATTCCCTACGTTGCCAGTGAGAAAGGCTCAGAACTTGTCGTTATCGGTACCGTTGGGCGCACTGGATTAAGTGCTGCGCTGGTAGGAAACACCGCAGAACATGTTATTGATAGTCTCGATTGTGATGTATTGGCCTTAAAACCCGATGGCTACAAAAGCCCACTGGCTCATAAATAACACTCAGTTTTAATCATCTTATTTTCTCGTGCCACTGTATATGTGGCACGCTTTTCTTACAAAATTGTATCTGATCCTTACGCTAATTTACGATATGCTTTAGTCATAGACGTTGCCGTTAGACTGACACTGGTATATTGAATGAAAGTATTAATTGTTGAAGATGACTTAGACACCGCCCAATTTATCGCGCGCGGATTAGAACAAAGTGGCGATTCAGCCATTCACTGTGATAATGCAGAACAGGCTTTGCTGAGTGCATCTACACACCCATTCGACGTAATTATTTTTGACCGTTTGCTACCGAGTATGGATGGTTTGGATGCGGTACGTATTCTTAGGCAGAGTAAAATAGTGACGCCTATTATTATGCTGACGGCGCTCAGTGAAACATCAGACCGAGTCGCCGGGCTAAATGCTGGCGCAGATGATTACCTTGTGAAACCATTCGCATTTTCTGAGCTTTACGCACGCTTAAAAGCCCTTACTCGCCGTCAACCGTTGACACCTAAGGCACTTGAATTAGTCGTTGCTGACCTAACGTTAGAGCGTACCACCAGACAAGTAAAGCGTGCGGATACACACATTGACTTAATGCCCAAAGAATATCAAATTTTAGAGTACCTCATGCTCAATCCTAAGCAGTTAGTCACAAAAACCATGCTACTTGAACAAGTGTGGGGATTCAGTTTTGACCCCAAAACCAGTCTCGTACAAACCCATGTAAGTAGACTACGCAATAAAATAGACAAACCTTTTACTACTGAGCTCATTAAAACAGTGCGCGGCAGTGGCTACATAATATCTGATTGACCATGACACATATGAAAAACTACCACTGGGTTGGCAAAGTATTGAAAATAACACTCACTGCGTGGGTGCTCGTTTGTAGCATGCTCATTGCGATCAGCTATCTCCTATTGCAACAAATAAAAACGGAGCAAACAGACGAGTTTATAGAAATGCAAAGCGAAGTGACTCACCTCTACAACGAGGACGGCTTAAACGCTTTACTCGATGAATATGAGCTATCCCACCGCCCAATTTGGCATAAGCATGAGAGCGATGAACGACTAGATGAAGAAGGGTTACTATTTTCACTTTACGACAAGAATACTTTGCTGCTAGGTAGCACTGAGTTAACAATAACCCCTGTTGATGAAGCTGTATGGCAAAAATATGATTCAACACTTGATGAGCCTATAAGCGCATTATACATACACTTTACGCTTGATGAACGTTATAGCCTAGCCATACTTCAACCACTGACGCATCATTACATAGATACTCGAAATACGCTCATAAGTATCAATATATGGTTCACTGCACTCAGCTGGTTACCGATACTATTCATCATATTTTCTATAACACAGCAATATGCCGTACGTATTGTTCGTATAAAAAACGCGCTTTCAAAGGTCGCAGAATCTCCCGATTCAGAACGCATTGACTGTGACAAAACACCTGATGAATTAAATGCGTTAGTCATTTCTTTAAATGCCATGTTAGATGACATTTCAGATCTTCACACCACCATGAAAACCATGTCTGTTGGTATTGCACATGACTTAAAGACGCCGTTAACACGCGTGGCAAATAGACTCCAATGTATGCAGCAGGATATCACCAGCCCCGATATGCTTGAGACTCATTTAGATAAAGCATCATCAGATTTACACACGGTTATTGCCACTTTCAATAATTTAGTTCGCCTCAATGCCATTGAATCTGGAAAGCATAAAAATGGCTTTGTAGAACTCAACTTATCATCAACAATTCTTGATTTAGCCCAAAGCTATGAACCGGTCTTTATTGATACTGGCCGCAACCTTGAGATCTCCATTGTAGATGACGTATTTTGTCTTGCAGATGAAGACCTTATCAATCAATTAGTATGTAATTTATTAGAAAATGCATTGGAATATAGCAGCCAGGATGCACAGGTTTGGATCAGACTGCAAAACCATATTGACGGTGCATTACTGCAAGTAGGTGACAATGGCCCAGGTATTTCAGTACAGGATAGATCCTATGTGTTTGATAAATTCTATCGCGCCGATATTAGCCGTTCGAAACCTGGCAATGGTTTAGGATTGAGCATTGTTAAAGCCATTTGTAAAGTGCACCGCGGCGAAATCCAATTGCTTGAACATCAAAAAGGCGCTGTATTTAATATTGAATTACCCTTATTATCACAATAATAAACCATACAATTTTGTATGATTTGGTACTGTGAAATGTAAAACATAGTGTTAAATTTCTTCTATATACTGAAGCTATGTTTAGTTAGGGGCAATTTAATAATGAAAATTAATATAACGTTTCGACACCTCACCCTTAGTACTGTCATAAGTTTAATTCTTGCTTGCGGCGGTGCTTCTGGCTCAGATGTCTCACTGGATTACAATGCACATTCAGTTGTAAGCCAGCCTCAGTCAACACTATCAACATTCACTCCAACTCCCTTTCCTCCCGTAAATAACGACCAAAATACACATGCTGACCGGACCTTTTCTTCAGCGGAGAAAACATCCCGTTTTTTACAGCAATCAACTTTTGGGGCTACTGCGCAAGATATTAAAACACTCACGCACAGCAGTGCATCCAAGTGGTTTAAAAACCAACTCAGTATACCCACAAGCAACATCATGCCAACTGTGGTTAGCTATGCGCCAAAAAGTGTAAACCACAACGATGAGTTTGATTTGTTTTTCATCGAATCAACCACCTTCGCATTTTGGAAAAATAGTATCTCAGGCAAGGACCAACTGCGCCAAAGAGTGGCTTTTGCATTATCTGAAATCTTGGTGGTCTCTAACGGGGGCGGAGAAACCTTAACCGATCAACCCACTGCCGTGGCTGCTTATCAAGATATACTGATCAACAATGCTTTTGGTAATTACCGAACCCTACTAGAAGCAATAACCTATTCTCCTGCCATGGGTCACTATCTAACTTATTTGGGTAATGAAAAAGCGGACCCCGATACTGGCAGAGTCCCCGACGAAAACTATGCCAGAGAATTATTACAGCTGTTCACTTTAGGTGTGGTTAAACTCAACAGCGATGGCTCAATAAACAAAAACGAAAACAACGTCCCCGTGGAGTTATATTCAAACAAAGACATCACCGGCCTAGCAAAGGTTATGACCGGGTTAGATTATAATGAGACTGATAAAGATACCGTTAGCAATAATATTTTCACCCGCCCAATGGCAATTAACCCCGAAGCCCATTCAGACCAAGAAAAGGTATTCTTAGGGCTTACTATTCCAGCTGGTATTGATGCTGAAGCGTCTATCAGTATGGCATTGGATCACATTTTCACACACCCAAATTTACCTCCCTTTGTTACTAGACAGCTCATCCAACGACTGGTGAGTTCTAACCCTAGTAATGCCTATATTTCACGTACCGTTGCCGCGTTTACCAGTGGTCTATTTACACTGCCGGATGGGTCACAAGTAGGTACAGGTAAACGGGGGGATCTCAGTGCAACTGTGGCCGCTATTTTATTTGATAATGAAGCTCGCGAGCCTGCTATCACTACCGCAGGAAAAATAAGAGAACCCATACTTCGTTTTACACAGTGGGCAAGAGCTTTTAATGCACAAAATATTACCCCTCAGTATCAAACCATGCTTTGGGACACCAGTGCACCAAATGCACTCGGGCAACACCCATATCGCTCATCCAGTGTGTTTAACTTCTTTCGTCCTGGGTATACCGCACCTGGCTCGATCACAGCAAAAAAGGGGTTAGTTGCACCTGAACTACAAATTACCAATGCCACCACCATTCCTGGCTATGTTAATTTTATGACCCACTATATATCAGGGGAACCACAAGAAGCAGATGTAGAAGATATCCTCGAAGAATTTGACCACCCCAGCGTGCCAATCACCGTCGAAGATATTCGGAAAAGCTTTCTCGTTACTTATGAAGAAGAACTAGCAATCGCACAAGATGTTGATGCCCTGCTTGCCCGACTAAACTTATTACTCACTGCCAATCAACTTTCAAGTACCACTCTCACGGCAATTAAGCGTATTGTTGGCACAATACCCAACGATGAAGATGACGGTTACCTAATGCGTGTACGAGTTGCTGTACTGCTCGTTATGACAACACCTGATTATTTAGTGCAAAAATAGGGGACTCTCTCATGAACAGACGATCATTTCTAAAAGCGGGCAGTGCTTCTATGGCAGCAGCACCATTTTTGAATCTTGCACAAGCGATTGCAAATACCCCTACGACAAACAACGATGACTATAAAGCCCTTGTATGTGTTTTTCTATACGGTGGCATGGATAACCACGACACCGTGATCCCATATGATCAAGCAAGCTATACGCAATGGTCAAATATTAGAAATACATTATTATCTCAATATACCAATAAACGCTCACAGGCTAACTTATTACCCATTGATACCCCTGCTCGATTCGGATCGCGTCAATTTGCCTTGCCCCCAGAGCTCAGCGGAATTGCACAATTATACCAACAAGGAAAAGTATCTCTGGTAGGTAATGTGGGCCCTTTGCTTGAACCAACCACCGCTGCGAGTATTCGATCAGAAACAGCAAAGTTACCATCAAGGCTGTTTTCCCATAACGACCAGCAATCAACTTGGATGTCAGGCCAAACGGAGGGGGCTCAATTCGGTTGGGCTGGCATGCTTAATGATGCTTTAATAGAACAAGGACAACAAAGCCCTAGCACATTTTCTGCCATAACAACCTCAAGCGCCGAGTTACTCATCACTGGGAGTAACACAACACCGTATCATGTTCATGACGGTCAAGCGGCAACTATAGATGTTTTGGATATGTTCGATGAACCAAACGCATTACAAAAGCACTTTAGCGCGCTTGGACACCAAACTAACAATTTGGTTGAACAAGATATGTCAACGCAAATCAACCAAGCCTATAGTGCCAATGATCAGTTTAATGCGGCTTTGTCTGAGGTCTCTGTTGCACTGCCAACATTCCCTGCAACGTCCGTCGCCAAACAACTAGAAACCGTGAGTAAAACCATTGCGATTCGAGATCAACTTCAAGAAAAGCGGCAAGTTTTTGTTGTTGCTATGGGTGGGTTTGACACACACTCTGGGCAAGCACAATCGCTGCCTAAGTTGCAATCAGCCTTAGATGGCGCACTCGTCGCGTTTGATTCTGCAATGCAAAGTCTTGGACTCTCTGATAAAGTTACCCTATTTACAGCATCCGATTTTGGTCGCACTTTGGCAATTAATGGAGATGGCACTGACCATGGCTGGGGCTCTCATCACTTTGTGATGGGAGGGGCTGTACAAGGTGGGACGATATTCGGTGATATTCCCGAGGCCAAATTAAACCATTCATTAGATGCGGGCAATGGCCGTTTAATTCCAACACTGTCGGTAGATCAATACGCCGCCAGTTTCGGCCAATGGCTAGGCATAGACCAAAATACACTTGAAAATATCTTTCCAAACTTGTTGAAGTTTGGTGCACCACCAGCCCTTTTCAAGTAAGGATCTTTCATAAGCCAATAGCCAAATAGGCTTCACGCATATTTGGCTATTAAATACGTTAACTTACACCAAGCTAACTTAAAGCGTATCATTGCAGTTTTTAAATCATAAAGTCATTGAAAAAACGCAACTGCTCTGGATGGCACAACGCTTTAGGTCGTAGGCGTTGGACAGCATTTTTTGCAGATAACTTGTCATACCCTAGCGCATGCATTAACAGTGCTACTACTAAGCCTGTGCGGCCTGATCCTCCTTTACAATGCACGACGACAACACCCTGATCATTAAGTAGTGAAATAATCTTTGGTACATAATCTGCCCATGCAGTTGAAAAAGCATCCGTTGGTGGTGCCTCATCGCTGATGGGGAGTTGATACCATTCAATGCCTTGTGTCATGCACACTTGAGATAATGTCTGCGCGCCATAACGCGTTAATTCTTTATCATACATTACCGATATCAACGCATTTGCGCCCGCTGATTTCAATATTTCGACCGACTCTTGCAGCGTTGCGTCTTTCGTGCCTGGGCAGGGAGTAAAAATAATTTGTCCACCATTATCTAGTGACAACGTATCATATGGGTGAAGTCTCATGCTCAATGTCTCTTTTAATTAACTGAACCATTTTTATTACGATATGATGTGGAACACTTAATTCAGCTGCCCTATTCATATTTTGCTTTCATATAAGAGAAGCTTACCGTATATAACACTTTCGCTGCAATGCTATTCTTATCTGTTCTGAAGGTACTTCCGCTTGTGCAAAAACACTTTCTCTTCCCACCCCTAAAATACAGAAAATACACTTAACCACACAGGTAACGGTGACAAAAATGAATGAAAAAGTACGAAACACGACTGAGGTAACATCATCATAGGAAGAAAGTAACATTAAAATTGGTGCTATCAGTAGGCTAAGTAACATAACGCACCCAACCCTAAGTTAATCTTACAGATTAAGGTTGGTGATTTAGTACAAGGGTCTGCATCCATTGAGAAGTAACCCGCAACCTTTGTTCCAATACCCTGCTCCAATACCATGTAGCACAATAAACCCTCCAGATAAAATTGCTACCATGATCCCAACACTTGCGATATAGCCACCAAATAGGCAAAAAGTACCGCCAGTGGATAATTACTCATTCGAGGTGTTCGCTTTTCTGTTGGGCTCCCAGTGACTCCTAACGCGCTGTAAAACTGTTTACTGTAGTCATAATCTGGATAAAAGCGACCTGTAATGTAAACACCTTTTCTATCCAAATTGCTGCCACCAAACCAAACAGTACAGTCATCGTGTCTAACAGACATACACTCCCTCTATAAAAACAGTTATTCAGGTTCGCACCACATAAAACCTTCTGCTGCTACTAACGTATATTTCACACGTGAGAACAACATTATCGCGTTGATACAATACAATAAAGTGTGCTTTAATTACCCATTTATTGCTGATGCGTTTTTGGCATGCCCTGCAAATATACTTAAATCAAATAAGGTAACTATGCTCAAGTTCATTGTATTGCTTATGGTCGTAATGTCCCTTCCCGCATGGTCAATATCTTGCACGACTGAAACTTTCAATACGATCAATAAACGACTCAGTTATATGCAAGATATCGCGCTATATAAAGCCAATAACCATTTAGCCATAGAAGATATCGCGCGCGAGAACATTGTCATTACCGCAAGTAGTAACTCAGCGGCCAAAATTGGGTTAGATAAAGAGAGTGTCAAAGCATTTTTTATTGCACAAATCTCTGCAGCAAAAGCAGTTCAATACCGATATCGAGCCGATCTACTCAGTAACAAAACAAGTCATAAGCCGAGAGATCTAAACACAATTATTCGTCCCCAATTGATTGAATTAGGGAGTAAGATCAATACACAAATTGCATACTGCCTAAAGCATGGACAACCCTTCACTGCAGATCAAGAGACTGGATTTATAAACGCTTTAACCGTGGATTATTTAAGCAATTCAGACAAGAAAAAGCTATTTAACGCATTGATAAATATTCGCTTGCAGCCAATAAAAAGCCACTGAAATATTGCGGTGGCTCGTTAACGAACGTGCTATCAGCACGCATTAAATATTTGTGATATCTATAAATAAAGACTCATCTATATTTGAAGACGAGACGGTTGCTTCAGCAAATTCATATTCCGCTTTTTGCGCTGCTCGATCGATTGGTAAGTTAATAAAATCAAATAAGTCTCTATCCGCCAGTTGGCTTGGACTTACATTTTGTATTGATTTAAAAATACTCTCGACGCGCCCGGGGGTTTTAGTATCCCAATCAACCAACATGGCTTTAATATTCTGTCGCTGTAAGTTTTCTTGTGAACCACACAGATTACAAGGAATAATTGGGAATTGTTTATACTCTGCGTATTTAATCAAATCATCTTCGCGACAATAGGTCAATGGTCTGATCACCACATTTCGGCCATCATCTGAACGCAATTTTGGCGGCATTGCTTTTAGTCGAGCACCGTGAAACATATTTAGAAACATGGTTTCAACAATATCATCTAGATGGTGACCCAGCGCGATTTTAGTTGCACCAATTTTTTCCGCAAACGAATATAAAGTACCTCGTCTTAAACGAGAGCAAAGTCCACATGTCGTTTTGCCTTCAGGCACCTTTTGCTTTACAACCGAATAGGTGTCTTTATCAACAATGTAATAAGGAATATCAAGACTTTCAAAGTATTCTGGTAAAATGTGCTCGGGAAAGCCAGGCTGCTTTTGATCAAGATTAACCGCTACAACATCAAATTTGATCGGCGCAACTTTTTGCAGACTCAAAAGTATATCCAGCATAGCAAATGAATCTTTACCGCCACTAATACACGCCATGACTACGTCATTTTCTTCTATCATGTTGTAATCTACAACCGCATTACCAACATTCTTTCTGAGGCGTTTATGTAGTTTAGTGATTTCAGGTGTTTCTTTTTGAGTCATTGCAGGCTTCCCACATCGCCAGTTCACCGACGCCGCGTTATCAAATAAAATTACAGGGCGCGAATTATACGGGTTTTTACCTACGGTTGGAATACTCATAAATAGATTCTAATTCACCATGAAACCACTTTTAATGAATGCAAACAGCAGTAATTATTTGCTAAGTCTCATAAAACCTACTTTCCTTAAGGTGATAAAACTCATAATTAAACAAGGAACCATGATGATATTACGAATAGCTCTTGTACTGAGTACGCTTTTTACACTTTCAGCTTGCTCTGACGCAGCACCGGTTCCGGTCGGTGAATGTGCCAAAGTCGTAGCACATGCAAAAAAAGTATTAGGGGATAAAGCACCCAGTACCGCAGATATGACAAAGCAATGTAAAGAAGCCAGTGATGAAGCACGAGGATGTGTGTTAGCGGCGAGCAAAGCCATGAAAATTTTAAGCTGTGATATGTAAGCCGTAATAATGGCCAACCAGTGTTAGCCACTTAAAGAGAAATTTGTTAGAAGGTCAGCAAGCACTACCTTCTAACAAACACAAATCATGTACGATAGAGTACCTTGATCACATGCCAACCAAAACGTGTTTTAACTAGGTGGGGTTCTAAGATCTCAGCGCCAAATGCAACTTTATCGAACTGTGGCACCATTTGACCACGCTTAAATTCACCTAAATCTCCACCTTTTTTGCCCGATGGGCATGTTGAGTGCTTCTTCGCGAGAACTTGAAACTTTGCACCCTTTTTAAGTTGTTTAATAATGTCTTCAGCAAGCTCTTTGTGCTTCACTAGAATATGTAATGCATGCGCCGTATTTGCCATAATTGCACCTATCGATATAAAAAACGCGCGAAGTATACCATATTGAAAACGACTCATTTCAAGATAAAATTATAAACCCCGTTAAAATTGATAGCAAAAAGTAAATGGCGTGAAATCAAGATTAAAAATAGATTAATGTTAAGTTCAACACATACAATAAGGTTCATTTATTTTTGAAGGTAACTTAAATGCCATGATTGATTTAATAAGGAGTAATAATGGTATCGATCATTCACGCAAAAACTTACAGCTATAGCGCAATATTTCTCACACCACTCTTTTTAATATCTGGATGTGGAGACAGTGACGAAGGTAGCACCGCGAGTAAACCAACTATTGATCCAAGAAGTACGATTAGCTTCTCGGATGCACGTGCTGATTTTGACACTAAATTACTCCAAGTTGCCAATAACACTCCGGAATTTAACTTAAGAGTAGGATTAAGTGCATATGAAGTAGGATCTTTTCTACAAGATGGTGCGTTACATGGTAGCTAGGATATTGCAGATCAACAAATGACTCTGAATTCTTTTGAAGAGATCAGCTACCGTTTTGAACTAGACGAAAAAGATGCTTCCTACAAAGATGCCGATACATCATTAAAAGTGATCCCTGGGTTCTCATTTACCCTTGGTGCAGGAAGTAATAACGCCAAAGTTAAAACCATCAACTACACAATATCCCTGTCAGATATTACATTAACCAAACTTAAAAACCCTGTACATGCAATTTTATCTGGTGGCAGTGATACCGTCGCAGCAAATGAATTTTCCTACGGGGTATACAGCGCAAAAATAAAATATGGTATTTCGTTTTATGATGAATATGCTAAAGAAATTACACTAGGAGCAGGGTTTGAGACCGACCTGTTTAGTGCTGAAGCAAATGTCAAAAAGTCTTCAAGCAGCCAAATTTCATCAAAATATAAATTTGAGGGTGTGGCACCTGTTCAAATAGGCTTTTTAAAGCGAAATATTGCCAGTATTAACCGGATTCCAACATCATTGAAGCTTGCGCTCGATCCTAATAATGCAAATTTAATAAATATAACTTGGAAGGCTGTCGAAAATGCAAGCTACTACAATATATTTCAATCAGAGACCGCGGGGATTAATGCCAACTCCACTTCTACATACAGTCAGAAAATAACTGTTGAGGATCCATTTTATACCTTTGAAGGTGCGCCAAATCAATCATATTATTTCAAAGTGTCTTTCACAGTTAATCGCCAAGAAAGTGAAACTGGGCTTGAAGATGGCATTCAAACAATCCCTGGAGATGAAACACCACCTGGTGATGGGCCAATTGATGGCGGTGGAAACAGTAAACAACCTGAAGTAGAACCGAATAATGATATAAATTCAGCACAAGAGATCCGAGCAGGCGTTGTATCAGGTCAAAAAACAACGGCGCAAGATTATAATGATGTGTTTAAGCTCATTCCTTCAAAAACAGCTTTAGATTTCAAAGTTATCCATGAAAAGCAATATAGTGCAACAAGTGATTACGATATTTATATATATAACCACAATGAAGAGCTTATCCACTCTTTTCCATCATATAATGGAGAAAATGATCAACATATTATTGGGGTAGAAAAAAACAAGCCGGTATACATAAAAATGAACATGAAAAACGACACCACGATTAACGATAGATATAACCTGGAACTCGGATTTTAAATTATAATTATGAACTAGAGCCTAATAACGCTTTGTCTGATGCTAACTTACTTCTCAATAACACAACAAAACGTGGCTCTCGGAGTTTCAGAAGCGACTATCGCGACTACTATTACATCAATACCGAATCAAACACGCTACGTGTTCAGTTCACTCACTCAGATAAGCTGAGCGCATCAAGTAATTATACAATCTACATTTACAATGCAACCGAAGAGTAAATAAGTGAAGTAAAGGCTGTAAATGGAATGGACGTTGACTTTAATATTGGTGTTGAAGTAAATAGTCGGATATATATTCGCGTTGACATAGACGGCGATAACTCTAGAGATATTCTCTATTCTATAAATGCCAGCTTTGAGTAAGAGTAAATCAACTTTAACCGAAAAAGGAAATTACGATGAATTTAAAATTAAAAAAGAACAAAATAAAAAATCTGTCTAATAATACTGTTATCGGAAAAATGCCACGCCGATGATTGCAGGTGGCAGAGGTTCTGAGATATATGTATGTTTTTCTAATATCCAACTCTGTGGGGCTTCTAGACACCCTAATGCCTGCCAGCCTTCACAACATGTAACTGTATGTACATAAAATAAATTATATCTGTGGGAATGCCATTTACAGCATTCCCTGATTCGCCACAAGGTAACTACCTAGTGACAACTTCAATACTCGGCCTTCGCTCCAACGTCTCTTTGAATATTCACCCACAACACTCTATAACTTTAGTTCGGCCTAAATGCTAACGGAACTTGCAATGAAGATGTTCTGCTTTGTCATTTTGTTGTTATTTTTAAAAGGCGTAACCGCACAAAGCACCCATGACAAGCTAAAAGAAGCGAAAGATTACTTAACGGTAAATCCCGCTCACTCAAAATTCTTCAGGCAATACCTAATATCAACGCGCTGTCAGTAAAGCAGCAAATACAATGGTATATAATTACCATGCGCGCATCAGTACCACCAGATAACCCCGACATGCTTATTGACTCTTTAGAAGCTATTTTTTATCACTATCAACATCCTTACTTGATTGAACACATCAACACGATCACCCGTGCTTTAGGTATCTGGTTGCGTCAAAATAACCCGCTTATTGAGGCACAAACAAGCTTAGAATGTTCCTAAAGCCACACTAAAAATGACAGGCAAAGTTTAAATTAAGCAATAGTTTATCGGTCGTAAACAGGCACATCAATGATTTAGATGTCGCAAAAACACACTGTATTAAAGCAAAGAAGCTAACGAAACTTACGCACCGAGATAATATTTTAGCAATAATTGAAAATAACCAAAGAATGATTGCGCTAGAGGCAGGTAATATTAAGCGAGTGGAGAGCCACTTTCGATTGGCTTTAATAGAACTAGGGTTTGCATGGTGACATATCAGTTAATATGTAGACAAAAAATATAATTTATTATCCTTTTAGCTCATATATAGCGTTACATAAGCATTATAAAACATCATCTCCGCAAGGCGATTAGAAGATCAACCCACAAAGATAAAAATCAAAGTAAGCTTCAAAAACAAAATCTTATATAAATAAAAACTTATAATAACTTCATAAATTTGAACATAGCAATGAACCTTCGACCTGATTTTGGGTATATTTACAGTGAAAGCGTTCTCAATATATATTGCGTTCTGCCACCTCAGAGGCAGGATCTAAAAACTCAATATTTGAGTAAAATAATTATTAAAAAATAAGATGGAGATACTAGAGTTATGAGGTTTAAGAACTCCCCAATAACGCTTGCTTTGATAAGTGCATTAACTGCAATTCCAACTTACGCAGAAGAAGTTAAGGGCCAATCAGAAGCAAATGATACAATTGACCGCATTCAGGTTACAGGCTCACGTATTGCTCGTATCAATACACACACACCATCGCCTGTGATCAGTGTTGATGCTGAAGCAGTCAAAGCCTCAGGTTATTTAAACATAAATGAATTATTAACCGAGTTGCCGCAGTTCGTTTTTGGTGTAGGTACCGCCTCTAGTAACCAGGATGGATTCTCAAATGCCGGTCTAAATGCTGCAAACTTACGTAATTTAGGGACCGAAAGAACACTAACGTTAATCAATGGACGTCGTGTAGTACAGTCTACCTACGACACGGGAGAGATGGTCACTGATACCAGTTATATTCCAACCGAATTAATTGATCGGATTGACATACTAACTGGAGGCGCGGCATCTACATATGGTGCAGATGCAGTCGCTGGTGTAGTTAACTATGTGATGAAAAAGAATTATGAAGGCACTAAAATATCTGGACAATATGGTGGCTCAGCGGTTGGTGATGGTGAAGAAAGTACTTTCACGATCACCACGGGCCATAATTTTGATGATCAGCGAGGTAATGTTGTATTCTCTTTAGATTATTATAATCAGGAGAGAGCAAAAGATAGCAATCGTCCAGGTTCTGGCACAACTCGTTGGATCAATAACCCACTAAGTACAGGCACTGGCGATGGCCACTCAAATAAAATTGTAGGTACAAACCTTGGTTGGCCTGATTATAATGTCGTTGGTCAGCTAATGGGAGTTTGGGACGCAGATAACGACAGAACAAACTATTATGATATTTCAGGCGATGAAGCCCTATACATGTACAATAGTAACGATAAAGTGGGGCCTTTTTACATACAAAACAGTGACAGTGCACAAGGATATGAGCTAGACACATTTGCTATGACGCGCAACCCTTTTGAACGCCATACAGCCTACTTACTTTTCAACTATGAATTAGACGACAATACCAGTCTTACCACTGATTTTCGTTACACCAAGGTCGAATCAAATTTACTTTCTTCACCCGAGTTCAACTATGGTCAACGTTTTATAAATATTAATGATTTTGCACAAAGCAACCTCGTTTTACCAAGCCATGTACAAAACTTACTGGCTCAAGATGATGGCTACTTTCAAACGTCTGTAGGTTTATACGAGTTAGGTCCACGCAAAGCGGCTGTTGAGCGTGATTTATTTGCTTTCTCAGCAACGCTAGAGGGGGAGTTTGAAAATGGTTGGGTTTGGGATGCTTACGCTTCTAGTGGTGTGACACACAATGATAGCTTATTTTTCAATAGAACAGACAAACGCCGTCTACCTCGAAATGGCTATCAAACCTTAAGTGCTAGCGGTGAGATATGCAATGGTAACAACTGCCCTGCTTTTAACCCTTTACTCCCCATGTCACAAGAAGCAATTGATTACGTTAGAGTTGCGCCTTATGGAAGTCAAATAAAGTCAGAGCAACATACATTTGCCTTTACTACATCAGGTGATTTGTTGGAATTACCCTATGGTGCCTTAGCTTTTGCCGCGGGGGCTGAAGTTCGGCGTGAATCTTTAGAGTTAAATACAGATGAAGCTTGGCAAAATTCAAAAATAACAGGGTCAAGTCGATTACCTTGGGATGCAGGTAGAACAATTAAAGAGCTTTATTTTGAATTAGAAGCGCCAGTACTTGGTGATACATTCTTAGTTGAGGAGTTAGTATTAAGTGCAGCTGGTCGAGTCTCTGATTATACCTACTCAGGAAAACATAATACATGGAAGCTTGGCGCAACATGGACCATTATTGATGGCCTAGCTATGCGCTCTACCCTAGCACATACAGTACGTGCACCACAGCTAGTAGAGCAATTTCGTGCAGCTAGCCTTGGTTGGAGGGCAAATATAGAAGATCCATGCGATAAACTACAAATAGCCAATGCTGCTAACAGTGACCGAGCGAAAACAATCAGTAATTGTAAAGCATTTGGTATTACTGACCCCGAAAGTTGGGATTCTCCAACAGCGACTGATGGTGGTGTAAATTCAATTAGTGGTGGTAATATTGCTTTACAACCAGAGAAAGCTGACACCTTAACGATAGGGGTAGTATATACACCCAACTTTATAGATAATTTATCACTCACTGTAGATTATTTTGATATTGATTTAACCAATGCAATGCAATCAACAGGCATACAAAACTCTCTCGATAAATGTGCAACAGCTGACGATATTAATTCTGATATTTATTGCGCACTGGTTAATCGTAATAGCACAGGACAAATCGATTCTGTATTAAATGCTGTAGTCAACCAAGCATTAAGGGGCAGACGTGCCGTTGATTTCGAAATCTCTTATTTACGTAACTTAGAAAGCTATGGCGAAATCGATTTCTCTATATATGTCACTAAGCTAATTCATTCAACAAGTAGAGACTCCATTGATAATGACGAAGAAGAGTTTAGAGGTATTGGAACCTTTAACTCAAATTTGAGGGGCCGCTTAACGATGACTTATCGATATGAAGATATCAGTATCAATTGGATAACAAACTATGCGGAAGGCGTTCAAGTTGATATTGACGGCACTTATGATTTATATGAAAAGCCCTTTACAGAAGATGCTCTCAAGCATGACGTAAGAATCGCTTATAAAGCAACAGATAACACGAATCTTTATTTCGGCATAAGGAACGTCTTTGATAAAACATATTATGATCACCCTACAACAGCCTCAGGCCTAGGTCAGTATGATTCCATGGGACGGTTCTTTTATGGTGGGATTTCATACGAATTTTAATATAATTTAAAAAGAAACGGTGAGATTAAGTAGTGTTTTATTCGAATCATTAACAGACTATATGCTTTTAAATAAATTTAATTTCATAGTGTTGGTAAAGTAAATAAGGATCATTTAATTTGCCAATTATACCCCCTTAAGCCACTCTCTTGAGTGGCTTATTTAACAACCAAAAAACACAACAAACCCACTAAAAACATAAAAACCCAAGCTCATTTCAATTGCTTATAATCCTAAAATTTACAGACAATTAATCATTAACATATAGATCAACCCTAGTTTTTAACATAACAAACGCAAAAAATTCAAATTTGCTCAACAAGATCAATTAACGTATCCTATTGATAAAACATGTTACCTCTAAACTAAGAATAAGCTATTTATCTAAAATCCCAAGAATTAATTTGTATTAGCTAACAAGTAATAATTATGATTGATATCGAAAAACCTTTTAAACTCGAAAACATTACTGTCCACCCTAAAACTGATGAGCTGAGTTATTGTGGAAAAACCATTGCAATCAAGTCGATGGCTATGAAAGTGATCTGCTACTTTGCAAAAAATAAAGATATTGTCATTAGTCGAGACTGTTTACGTAATGACCTATGGCAAAACCCCACGACATCAAATCATACGATTAATAACCATATCTATAGCTTGCGACAATCACTTGCTCAACTCGATGATCAAACAAAGTTTTTTCATACAGTCACAGGCACTAAAAATGGTTATCGATTACTCGCTGACGTTACGCAAGAAACAATTCAACCAATATCATCTAGTACAGGTTTAAACGCATCAAAATTAAGTGATGAAAGTGCACATAATAAAAATAAATTAAATAAAACAAAATTACGTTCATTGATTTTACCATCATTTTTAATTGTAACTTGTATTATTATATTCCTTTCTCAAGAGACTAAGTTCTATAACCACGCTACTGCACTTACTAGCCACGCGGGTCAAGAACAAAACCCTGCGATCAGCCTAGATGGTGATATAATCATTTATGCCAATCGGACACGTAGACCTTTTACTTGGGAGCTCTATGCAAGTAAAGTCCAAACCCCTTTGCAGCCGACTAAAGTATTTAGTTCTATGGTAAACCATGATAATTTTGTCAGTATTTCTCCTAACAAAAAATACATCGCGTTTATCCGTTATGCAAAAGGTGCCGAAGGCATCTATATTGCAAACTTTAACGCTGATAGTTTAACTGCGCATAACGAAAAATTAACCATTCCGCTTAGTGCAGTTAATTCAACACCTGCTATCAGTTGGCTCAATAACAGTCAATTTTTTTATACCGCAAAAAAAACCGCTTTAGCACCGTTAAAAATCTATTTATACGACTTAGCAACCAACCGCTCGGAGCAAGTTACCTCTCCACCAATCAATACCGTTGGTGATTTTGCAGTTGTTGTTTCCCCTGATAGAAACTGGTTAGCGATAATGCGTGCAGATAATCTACATGGCTATCAATTATATTTATATCATCTCAGTACAAAAACCTTAATGAAAACGCAAGTCACAAATACAGAACAGCGATTAAACATTAGCTTTAGTGATGATAGCCTAAAGGTATATTTTGTTGACCAGCAAGGCTTTTTATCCAGTTATGATATAAAAAATAAAGTTATAACAAAAATATCAGCACAGCAGCATATGGGATATTGGCCTTTAAAAATCCCTGGTAAAGAGCAATTTATAATGCAAGAAGATTGGGGACTATCCCCATTGACAGCTCAGATAATTAAAACTAATAACCCAAGAGTCGGTGGTGATGGTGCTTCGGAAGTGGTCGTCAACAACGGCTTATCAATTGCGGCGGTTGAAGGTATCGCCAATGGAGGTCTCATTTTTGCCTCGGTAAAACCTAATCAACAAATTGAGATCTGGAAATATCAACACGGTAAAGTGTTTAAATTAAATGAATTTCACGAAACCATAGAGTATCGTGAACCATTAAACCTACATTGGTCAAAGAATACCAATACAGCTTTACTTTCCATAAATAAAAGTTGTCGAATAATAGATATCGACTCAGGTAAAGACACACCGCTCTGCCCAGACAATGAAAATATTTATGCTGGAAGGTTTAGTTATGATGGCCAATCAATTTTTTTGGCCAGCTTTGATAACTCTAATGCAATTGAAATTGGTGTGAGCGGTTATCCTGTTAATAATATTCCAGAGTTAGGCTCAGTGAATTCCATTCATCAAAACAGTGATGGTAGTTTCTATTACAGCAAAGAACCAAGCTTTGATATTTATCACTTTAATCCCACAACAGGAGAAAACACCCTAATAGTTAAGCGAACTTTTGTCTATCACCGCTACTCTGGCAATGACTTTGTTGTGACTGCACAGGGAGTTTACTATATGGATAGAATCGCAGTTACCAAAAATAGCATTTACTACTATGACTTTTCCAGCAAAAAAAGTGAGTATATCATTGATAGCAAAGGAAATTACCCTTCCCTTGTAATTAGCGAAGATGAACGTTTTATATATTTAATAGAGTCAACAAATCACGACAGTAAATTATTATTGATTGAATAACTCAAACCCAACAATAATATTTTACAATTTGGCATTGATATAATGCGGCATTGATATAATGTAGCGCTGGGTTAATGTAGTTACTAAGTTAATATATAATACAACAATCCCAGCACCACACTCTCCGATTTTAAAAAACAATCACACTTAACTTTTAATTCACACAAAAACATTATTATATCAAGACCCCACAAAACCACCAACCACACTAACAAAAACAAACCCACCCATTAAAATATAAAATAACTTATAATTAATTATCTTTTTATCTCTTCCGAATAAAAAAGTCACAAACTATCACGTGAGTTATGACACTTAAAAAAAATAAAAACTTAACCATATAAAGCAACAAGATAAGAACGCCTCACTTCACATCACCACAAAAATAAACATTAAGAAATATCACGATAGAAAAACCATGTATTTTCTGTGACGGCCGACACATTTACAAATAAAACCTACTCACTATATATTGTGAATGGTCGAAAACAGGCCTTTGAATTGAAACAACCGATAGATAAATGAAACTTTAAAATAACATGAAAGGTAATAAATATAAAAATGAAGAAATTTAACAATGGTATACCTGCCATATCCATCATTTCCGCTATAATGGCTTTTTCTTTCCCAGTGCAAGCTGAAACATTGCTTGAAGCGGGAAAAATGAAAGTACCACTTATATTAGCCAATTTTAGCGACACAAAAACAACAACAACACCTTCTCAAATAGAAAATAAACTTTTTAACAGTGAGCATGATGTAAGCGCTTATTTTAACGAAGTCAGTTACGGTAATTTCGATGTTATCGGGACTGCTTTTGATTGGGTTCAACTACCTCAAAAACATGATTTTTATGGAACAAATGATGTCGATAACAATGACTGGGATACTAACTACGTTCAGTTAGGTAAAGATTCTATCGCAGCATCTGATGCGTTAATTGACTTCTCAAAATTCGATGCTAACAATGATTGTATTGTCGACTCTGTTGCTGTTGTATATCAAGGATATGCTGAGAACGATCCAGGTACCGATGAAGGACTGCCAACTGACATTTGGCCCATCAATATGGCACTTAAAAATGAGCCCACAAAAGATCGCTGTACCTCAGATACAACTCGCTTCATGACAGTTGAACGCTTGACTTTAATTCCAGAATTGAGAAGCGACAACACCGATGGTCTAACCCCCATTGGCTTACTCACTCATGAGTTGGTTCATAGTGGTTTTGGAAACCGACTCGGCGGTAGTTGGTTCCCTGATTTATATGGTTCGGGCAATCACAAAGGGATAAGCCGTTGGGGACTAATGGGTATAGGTAACCATTTAAGTTCGATTCCTTATCGCACCCCTGACGGTAAAAGAAATCCAAATTATGTCGCTGACAACTACTCTCGCCCAGCGCACGCGACAGCCTTTACTAAAGTGCTAATGAATTGGGTTGAACCGATTGAGCTATCTGCTGGCGACAGCATTAAAAACGCTCAAATTCATGCAGCTTCCACCAATAATCCGACCATTTATAAACTTACCAATCCCAAAAATCCTGAAGAATATTATCTTATTGAAAATCGCTATCAAGATGCCGATAGTTTCGATGCTGGCATAGAAACATCAGGTTTAGCAGTTTGGCATATAGATGAAGGCTCGTGGTCTACGGCAACTAAAAAAGGTTGCTCTTTCCCTGATAATCCAATAGATGCAGCAACAAAAGGAACTTGTGATAAATTTGCTCATTCCGTCATTGCATTAGTTCAAGCCGACAACTTATGGGAATTGCAAAAAGGTAAAGGTGCGAATCAAGGTGATTTATATTCAAACCGCATTGCCGGTATTTCAACTTCAACCTACCCTAGCACGCGATTTTATGACTTTTCTGAAAGTGGTTTAGCCATTACCAATATTAGTGCTTCGGGGCCAATTATGACGGCAGACATTAATGTGTCTTTCCCGAATATGGACCAACCTATTTTTTGTGCCGATGAAAAAGCTTATACCAGAGGACCCAGTGAAGTAACGCTTAACATTAAAAACACGTCAATCGATAAAACTGTTGGGTTTTACTGGTTAAATGAAGAAGGAAAAAGATACCCTGACTTCGCATTACGCGCCCCTTATGCGTGGCTTACACCGGATGCTGCTCCTTATAACGCAACAGATTTTAAATCGGGTGATAAAATTGTTTTAGTTGACCAAAGTGATAATTGTTTAGCCGTTACCACTCTAGGAAATGCTGGCACAGACGTTGAAATTCGTAGCGATGGGGGTTATGCAAACAATGTTAAAATATTTGATCTTGGAGATGATTTACCAAAAGATTACGCTGTGCCCGCACAAAACAACACTAATTGGGAGCATATAGATAATATTAGCCTTGCTAATGTTGCACATTCTAGTGGTAACGATGCAGGTTATGGTGATTATTCGGCATTGGCCCCCTTTGAAATCGCTCAGGGCGACAGCATTAGTATGAGTGCATCAGGTAAAAGTAAAGAGAATTGGCTAGTATGGGTTGATTTAAATAATGACTTCGAATTTAGTAACGATGAACTTGTTTATCAAAGTGACGTTAAATCCAACGACGTGAGTGGTACTCTATCCAATCTTAGCGCTGCTGTAGGCATTACCACGCGTATGCGTATTGCTATGTCCTATCGTACACCAACTGCTATCGGTGGGTTTGAAGGGGAAATTGAAGATTACACAGTCACAATTATTGATAATTCTGCTGGCTGTACACCCGACTGTGACACTGTTACCTATGCAGAACCAGAAAAAAACAATACTCACTGGGAGCATATTGATAGTGTAAAGATTAATATGACCACCCACTTAAGTGGTGATGATGGTGGCTATGGTGATTATTCTCACAAACCGGCTATAACTATTTCGCAAAATGACGAGATCAGTTTAAGCGCATCAGGAAATAAAAATGAGCGTTGGATTGTTTGGGTTGATTTAAATAGTGATGGACAGTTCAGTGATGATGAAGTGACTTATCAAAGCCCTAATAAGTCTAATGACGTCTCTGGTACATTAGAGAACCTAACGGATGCAATGGGTTTAACAACACGTATGCGTATCGCCATGTCATACCGTACACCCACAGCCACTGGTGGGTTTGAAGGCGAAATTGAAGACTATACGGTCACCATTCAATAATTGCGCTCTACGACTAAAGTCCAGTTAATAGGGCTCTAGTCGTAGCTCTTTACACTATACTTACTCAGGAAATAAATGATGACTCGTCAAGCAGTATTCACCACCGCCGTCATTATTGTGGCTATCGGTATAATAACTTTCAGCTTTTATCCAAAGCATGGCACCACTAAATTAATCGATCACCCTCCTTTAGTTACCAGCACCAATAAAGAATATAAAAAGACAATAAATGACAATCAAACATCTAGTGAAAAAGTAGTCGCTCATCAACATAATCATCAACAAGTTCGGCATTCATATCAAGATCAAAAGCGACAAGTGAGTGGCACAAATGAAAGCCTCAGCATTGCTCGCGCTCAACCTGAACCCTATGAGAATATAGGCCTATCACAACAGCAAATAAAAGCCTATCAAAGTATAGTAAAAGCCCATGTTCAACAACGCAGGGATTTAGAAAGTAATAAATATCAAACTTCCCCTGAGCAGTATAGAAATACATTTTATCAATTAACAAGCAACTATCAAAATCAGTTGCAAGGTTTAATGAGCGAAGAACAATTAAAGCAATACCAGGAAAACATTAGCCACTACAACCGAAGCCATATTTTCCCGACAAAACAGCACGACGATAGCAAAAAAGACAGAAATGTAATGCATGCTAGAACTGCAAATTAAAAAGGGAAAGAGTTTTCTTACACTGAAGAAAGCAGACTTGATTAAGTTTGCTTTGGCTTGTAGTAAATAAACCCAAATGAAATTAAAACAATAAGTCCTTTCATCTCGTTTAATTAAGTCAACAGATGCTATGCAACTATGGTTAATATACAAATCAAAACTATAGAAAAAAACTTCGCTAGCCGTTACTTAAGACTTGAACGCAAAGCGACTATTTAAAAAAAACATCAGTAACTTAAAAGCCTCAAATACTGCAACAATTAAGAGGAGTAAAGATCAAACACTGTGGGGGTTCTAGACACCCTAATGCCTATCAGAGTGCACAACATGTAACATAAAATAAATTATATCTGTGGAATGCCATTTGCCGCATTCCCTGATTCGCCACAAGGTAACTACCTAGTGACAACTTCAATACTCGCCTTCGCGCCAACGCTTCTTTGAATATTCACCCACAACACTCTATAGTTTTAGTTCGGCCTATATGCTAACGGAACTTGCCAATGAAGATGTTCTGCTTTGTCATTTTGTTGTTATTTTTAAAAGACGTAACCGCACAAAGCACCAATGACAAGCTAAAAGAAGCGAAAGATTACTTAACGGTAAATCCCGCTCACTCACTCACAATTCTTCAGGCAATACCCAATATCAACGCGCTGTCAGTAAAACAGCAAATACAATGGCATATTATTACCATGCGCGCATCAGTACCAACAGATAACCCCGACATGCTTATTGATTCTTTAGAAGCTATTTTTTATCACTATCAACACCCTTACTTTATTGAAAACCTCACTACAATCACCAGTGCTTTAGGTATCTGGTTGCGTAAAAACAACCATCTTATTGAGGCACAAACAAGCTTAGAATGCTCCTACAAGCATGCCAAAAATGATCGACAAAAATTAACATTAACAAATAGTTTAGCGCTTGTCGCTCGCCATATAGGTGACCTAGACACCGCGAAAGCACTCTATAATGAAGCAAAAAAAATAGCAAAGCTCACTCAACGCGATAATGTATTAGCCATAATAGAAAATAATCAAGGTATGATTGCGCTAGAAGAAGGTAACATCGCTTTAGCTGAACAACATTTTAGACTTGCCTTAGTTGGGTATCAGAACCTAGATAAACGCTCTGGTCAAATATCCGCTGGCTTGAATTTATTATTTACTTTCTTAATACAGCAAGAGTTGGTTAATTTTCAACGATTATATAGCCCCACAAAAAACTTAACCAATGGCTTTTCAAGTGTTGCAAAGCAAGCACTATTGCTTTGGTTACATACTCGGTTTTTACAATTACAAGGCGAGCCCATAACCGCTAAAGAACAACGCCAGCTCAAAATTGCTTATTCACATATTAAAGGTCCAAAGCTAAAAATGTTAATTAATAAGTATTTAGCTCCAGCGCTTGACTTTAAACACATGGAAGATCCAACCACAACACAAATTATGTTTAATCGGCCTTGGTTTAAGCATGTACAAGACTGCAGTTGGTCAAAACAAAATAAAGTGCATTAAAATCAAAAGCTTGAATAGCACTGGTGCAACTCACTATTGTTCATGCGCTTTACGTATACCAAATTAGGCAATTACATATGAAAATATTTTAAGTTAAATATTTGTAAATGATTTATTTTTATTTACAATGCATATTCAACTGGTCGCTGATAGTGATTACTTTTTATGGACAAAAAACAGCAAGCTGACCCAACACTATACGATGTGTGTATCGTAGGTGCAGGGTGGTCTGGTTTAATGGCATGTAAATATGCGTTAGAAAACGGACTATCTGTCATTGTATTTGAGCAAAGAGCCCACTTAGGTGGTATATGGAATTATAGCCAAGACCCTAATGTTGTCTCAGTTGCAACATCAGCCGCTATACCCTCACCCGCTTACTTGACTGAAGCTTGTGACTTTTATCTTAGTCCAGAGACCAGTGATCTCCTTAACAAAAGCCAAATCATTAAATACCTTAATGATTACGCAAGACACTTTAATTTGTTACCTCATATCAAGTTCAATGAAACAGTGATTCATACCACGAATGAAAATAACTGGTTAGTCACCACCCAATCTGCCACCATCAAAGCAAAAAACTTAGTTGTATCCGGTGGAGCCAATGCGATAACGCCGTCACGACCAAGAGAACTTCGAGACTTTGAAGGTAAGGTTGAGCATTTAGGTCATATCAAAGAGTATAAAAACCACAATATGTATTCAAAAGAACGGGTTTTATTATACGGAAATGAAGGGCTGGCTATTGATACTTTAAAGTTTTTAGCGACATCAACGCATACATTAACGTGTTCTATACCAAAGCAATACACGTGTTTCTCAACCATAAATCTAACACAACCTGACATTTCCTTGCATCAAGAAATCCACGCATGTGCGCCAAAAAAAGCGTCTCAATACTCTACAGACACCTTATCGAGGTGGCTAAATACCGCGACTTCAACACTCAAGTTATGGATCAATAAATGCCGATATACATCACTGTTAAAAAAAACAACAGCCATACCTAAGTACGATGCAAACATCAATTGTAAAGATGCGATACATAGCTCCATTGGGCAATCTGTCAAATTCTATTCTGGTGAAACCCGTTACTTTGATCGAATAATATTATGTACTGGGTACACCTATCAATTATCTTTCCTCCCTAAAAAATATGCCTATAAGGCGCGAAACCAATGTTATAAATCGGTGTTTGATTGCCAAGACCCGTCTCTTATTTTTATTGGTTCTGTACGCCCCTGTGTAGGCACATTACCACTTATCAGTGAATTACAATGTCGATGGGCTTTTAAAATACTCAGCGGAAAGAAATATTTACCAAGTCTACCTAGGATGCAAAACCAAATTAATCTCGATAATCAGTTTTGGTCACGCTATATCAACCGCCAAGCAAATTCTGACACACTCGTCGAACCATACACTTACTGTAAGCAAATAGCGCACTTATCAGGAGATAACCCTGATTATCGTAAATTATTTATTCAAAGCCCCTATGCCTTCGTAACAACCTGCTTGTCACCAATAAGTAGCGCCCACTTTGCGATAAAAGATAAAAAAACTCGAGATGGCGCAATTGCACAAATTTGTGCCCGAAGACGGGCAAGAGGAGGATTATTTTTACTCTGCACTATTTTTAGAAAAATAATACGTCATAAATGGCAAGTCGAGCTTTCAACAAAAAGAGCAACCAAAAATCACTCTCCTTAATTCACTCGTTGTGACATGCTAAAAATAGGCCTTACGTAAAGTTCGACACATATTTTTAGCATACCTTTTTAGTGCACCATTAGTTCAGCACTCCGTTATGTAAGTCTATTTTAATTACTTCGCCGTCGTCACAGGTTTGTGCTTCGCTATACTTACATGCTGTCAATTGATCGCGGGAAAAAGACAACATCTTAAAATGCGTTGTCACTTGCTCAGTGACGATAGATAGTACGCTATTAGCGACACTATAACGGCCTAACTCGCTATTACTATGCATACTGCGCACCGTATAATTGGTTTTACCATCAGCCTGTGTTTGGGCAATAAACCGTAACTTGTCACTCCCTTGCTCATCATTAAATGTCAATGTGGCATGATCCAGCCAGCTATGTGAAAACCGCTCCACCCCATGAGCAGGGTCGAATTCGACCACGCTCACTGACGCATTATTCAGCTTTAACGGGCTCATTGGTTCAAATTCTGAAATAACCCCATTTTCCATGTAAAATGTGTTACCTTCCTTTGCGATAAGACGATGGGTAAATTTACATGCCAAGTAACACGTATCATCGGGGCAATCGACCACCGAGCCGAGTTCTGGATGAGTCAGTTTAAATCTTAAAAAAGTCCCGTTGTCTGTTAACTCCCAGCGAGAACCTGGATGTACAATATTGGGTACCGTGATGTTATCTGCATAATGATCATATTGGCGGCTACCTAAATGCCAACTACCGACAATTGAATCTAAATCAAATACCTCTTCTTGTTGCTCAATAAACATGCCTCGGCGTGTATGCCACTTAACACCACTACCTTGACTTACGTTGGCAACAAATTCCGCCCCCACGCTGCCAACCGGGTTGGTTTGCCAAAAGGTATACTTTATTTTCTTTCCATTTATATATGCTTTTATAATCAACTTATTGTTTTTAATGCGCCACTTAAATGGGGCTTTTTCGCCATTAAAAAACGTAAATTCCCCCTGTTTTTTACTGATGAAGTGAGCACTCGCCGAGGCCAAATCAGAAAAATAAGGCTGTTCTGGGTATGTAAGCAGTTCAACCCCGTCAACAGTCCATTTTTTGCCCACCAAATCAAGGTGCCAACCCGCTAAATCTTGTTTTTCTAATAAGGTGACACTCGACTGTTCAATAAATGTTTCAATAACATCATTCGAACTATCGTCAACCACATTATGATGCCTAATACTTTGATAAATTGAGTCATCCTGATGTATTAGCTGAAGTTGAGTCAGCTCTATCCGAATAACAGAGTTGGGCGCGTTTTCAAAGCGAGACATGATCATCGGCTGATCAAATTTTATCACGGTGCCACCGACCGTTTGTTCCCAGTTAATACGTGACCGAGTTTGTTGCTTTAAAATGCCCTCACCGTTTCTTTTGAGTGTTAACTGTGTGGCAGTATACCGATTGTCATTATCTAAAATGATATAATTGGCGGGATATACCTCTTTTTTTATTTTTATAGCAGCCTTAACCTGAAAAGTCGCAATAATAAAGATGACTGCAACCATTAACGCATACGTAATAAAACCTCTATTCATATTCATCGCAATTCCTTTGTTTGATTATTATTGTGCATAAACACTATGCGACACTATTTTGAAAAATTCAACACTATGAAAAACACGAAATTATAAACTTGGAGTTAACAATTAAAAAACAATCAACTAATCTGCATTAATATAAAACACATGTCATGCGTATGATTATTGGTATAATAATAACTTTCATCGCAATCATTTTTCATTGCCGGCATTCGCTATCGTAGATTACAGTACATAATCGCATGAAAGTTAAATTTTTATATCTCACGACTTGAACTATTCATTGCGCTACATGATTCAATTCCATATTTTGATTTACTCACTAATATACCCGTGAATCATTGTAAAAATACTTATAAAGAGTGGTCATTCATCCTCGATATTGCATATTTACTGTGATATATAAACAGCAAATGTCATTTTTCTTGATACAGCTTAACCATCCTAAGGTTTTGGTTAATGGCTATTTTATATAGGTAAATCATGAGTGTAGAGCAAGATTTGGCGAAACTTCGTCGCTTAAATAGTATCGTCAGTGGGCCACTAAAATTCATCATAAGTGAAGTCTTAGAAGTGACACCTTTAGTGGTAGAGTGGATAAACGTGCAAACAAGTGGCTCGGCCGTGTGTCGTTACAAAACAGACAACACACGGCAATATGAAGTACGTTACCAGTTCGGTAATATCGGAAATTTAGTCCACGAGTTAACCCATGTTGCGGTGAATGAATCGTATAAACTCGACTTTATCAATTATCCAAACTGGGCAACAATTGACCTGCCCAATCGAGACCTTGATATACTTGGCAGATGTAAAAATGAAGACTTACGCCAAACAAAGCAAATGAGCCAAGCCATGAATAGCGCAAAAAGCGATACGCTGATGCGTTTAAAAGGATGGACAGATGCTGCATCAGAGCTATCTGCTATACAAAAAACGGAGATTTCGAATAAGTTAGTCTATGGTATGATCAACCCGCACAAAGAAAGCGACACCGTACTCAACCAAGTTTTGGTTTGGCTATTTGAATGGGGCTTCCCAATCGCTGGGCAACACGTTAATAAACCGATTGTGAATGCCCTATATGAAGAGCTAAGTACCGCTGTGAAATTAGCGTACTTAGAAAGAGAAAAAGGCAAACGGTACGTGCGAATGAACATGCCAACAGTGTAAAAAGTACTATAAGTTATCACTCTTAAAATAAAGTAAGAAGAGGTTATCCCTGCTAAACGCTAGGATATACCCTCTTCTTGTCATTTCCATTTCGTGCTGTCAGCTATTAGAACCACCAAAATCGCCTCGGTGCTCACCTATACCCATTCATTGCAAAGCCTACCTGTAAGCTAATCAATTTTTACCGCTGCAACCTCTTTTGACTCACATAAAAAAGACGTCAGTTGCGATACTTCAGGCTCTCGTACTTCAACGTAAAGGGCAAGAAGGCTCTCACTATCTTGTGTTGCATGTTGGCATTGTAAATAATGCTGCAGTAACTCTGCCCCCGCTAAACCTGAAACCCAGACAGAAAACAGCAACGAGACCAGGGATAAGAGTAGAAACACACCCAGTGTTAAATTAAATGCCACTGAGAATACAGATACACAAACCAATGCACACATAAAAGTGTAAAGTTCTAATTTAACAATCTTCAACACACTTTTTGTGAGCCACGTGTGTAATGGATGAGGCTTTTTGCCACATAGGGCCGATATGTCTTCTGTTAGCGCAAATGCGTCGATTTGCTGCTGAGCTTTAATAAAGGCATGGTAATTTTGACTAGTGATTAGATAATGAAGCATATTTTATCTTCCGCAACTGCATGTACAGTGTATTACGATGCAAAATTAACTTTGGCTCACCACTTTAGTCATTATTTCAAAAAGTCCCCATATCAACTCAGGTTATCATCATCATACCCAACCCTTTTTGTAACTTTCCCTGCCCTGTTTTGTTGTCACACACTAGCTTTTACCCGCAAATATAAAACCCAGCAAGTACTGGGCTTTACCTTTTAATACGAGCATTCAAATCAACAATTCAGTTGTTCACCACTCGCACTATTCCTGAGTAATTGTAATAGCACTCTGATCAGGCACAGTAATTAATCAAAGTTAACTTTCTTAATATTCACACTCATTTGACCTTGGCTTGATGTATCACTACCAATTAAGAACAATGATAGATCACTCATTGATTCAAGATACACTGGCGTATGGCCATCAAGCGTTTTTAGTGTGCTATTTCCACTTGCATCTAAGTATGAAACGCCTAACGTAGAGTACGAGCCAACGCCACTGCTGAGTGCCGTCGTATTATCGATAATAGTAAGCGCATAAGTGACCCCACTTTCTACAGGGTGCATCACAGCTTCACCACCGGCGTTGCCTACCACATTCGACGCGGCGTCTATTGTTACGATATCGCCACTGATTTTTGATAACCCAGTCACCGACACCCTAACATCAGCAATCGCTACATTTTCATTGGTCGTATACGGTGTAAATGCAATTTTACCCTCGTTAACGAAACTCTTTGCATAACTCTCCGCAAGTTCAAAACAATGAGAGAAGGTTGGCCTTGCAAGGCTTGATGCTGATCCATTCTGTTTATTTGCACTACGGCTACCATTAGCATACATAAAGTAGTTATAGACATTTACACCCGCCGTACCTGGAGTGGAGCCCGACCCTGAGTATTGAGTGTCTACTTCAAAACAAACCTGATCAACCGTTAGCAAGTGCTTTGATATATCAACATACCCTTGTGCGTAACTCGCAAGATACCCATGAGAATAATTCTTTTGATCTAAAGACGCCCTATCTGGCTCTGTGATGTGAAGTGGGTAATTATTTTTTAAAATAGGTGAGAAGTTTTTTGAGATAACGGTGGCATTTGCTGAAAGTGAAAATAAGCATGCCGAAGCAAGTATTACTTTATTAAACATATATCGTCCTTTTAAATCTTAAATACTGCATAGTCCTCTACGCAGGAGTCGCAGTATATTAAAAAAGTAATTTTCGTCAACAAACAAACCAACCTTTACACATTGAAAATCAAGTGTTTAACAATCAAAAACACACACCATTAAACACAATAAAAATCAACATCACTAAAGTACAAAAACAGATTAACCATTATTAAATAGCGAATTAAAAAAGGGTTAATCTGATTTACTTTTCCTTAAATTAGAAATGATAAAATAGATTTAATAACAACTTAAAAATATAATATGGGGTATTGTTATTGCTTCTTGTCAATGAAGTAGAAAATATAACCTCTCCAACGAAAAATAATAACAAACCACCCTATTTTTAGCTATTTCGTACAATTATAAACCTATACAATATGCCCCTTCTATCTCAGGGTTATCTAATGCAGGTGGTTTTCTGTCGTAAGTTTTACCCGTATATACATCTTTAACATGCCCTTTGTAACTGGGTTTTTCTTGCAAATTCACATAGGTAATTCCATTACTTTTTTCGATGTTAGTCACTTGGAATACACTGTTACGAGGATATAACACTTCCGCTTCAATGCTATCACCTGTATATACGCTGTACATACTGATGTCTCTACCCGTTTCTCCATCAACTCTGAAGAAGATGGCATCTTTATCACCTGAATTTGCCATTCGCTCACTGTATGATTTTGCATATGCAGGGTCTGCTGTCGTTGACATAAACGTTCTGCTTTGAATATGGTCGCCAACTTGTATGTTCTCCCCATATTGTTGTGGCTCAGCTGCAGCCCCCCGATAAGTAATATCTTTATTCGCTGGGATGTGGTCTAGCGCATTATCCAACATATTCACTCTGTCAGTTAATTTATCCGCTAAAATATCTTCTATATGGGGGCTACTACTATCGGTATATTCTTTAATGGCTTGTACTTCATTACGCGTCAGCACTTCTTTTCCAACACCACGCAGTGAAGCCCGCTCAAATGCTTCACCAGGCGATAATTTGCCTTGCTCTGCGAGTTCGTCAAGCTCAGCAATACGGTTTCTGCGTTCAATTTCTTTCATATCCCACGCTTTAAAACTTCGGTCTGTAATGTGCTTTAGTCTATCTTGATAGTACCGTTGGGCATGAGGTGCAACAGGTACTTCATCGGTAAATCCATCAATGGTCACTGTTTTCCAAGTGAGCTCTGATCCTTTTAAATCAAAAAACTGTTTCAAGCTGCCATCATCTGTAAACGGTGGCGCAGCGTAGCACAATGAACTTGCGAATATCGAAAGAGCAAATAAGTTAGTTTTGGTAAACATAAGTCGGTCCTGTAAATTAGCATCAAATAAAATGCTGAATTGATTGAGTGAAGCTAAGATAGAATTAGGCTTTGTTAAAGCACTGACCTTTATCTGCCAATAAATTAGCTGAATTACCTAAGTAATTAATAATTTGGTTAGTTTCTTGAACAACATCAGGCAGCATTCTGAAAGTCAGCCACTTATAATGAGAAAAACTTGGGTTTTGCACGTAATAGTCGTAATAATTGAGCTCAATGTATTCGGCGCTTTGATACAAGGCCTGACTCGCACTACACACATCTGGATGGCTTTTCAAGGTACCATGCAAGTCACTTAACTGTGCTTTTATTTTCCACATGTAACCTTGGTGTAGCTCTGCTGCATCCACTAACACATTACCAAACATTTCCATCACGGCATCACGGTTAAACGTTTCATCCGTGCCCTTTCTAGGATTCAATATGCCACCAAAATTGTCTAAATAGTCTTCAATTTTTTTATTGATACTGTTGGTAAAAACATGGTTTTTCTCTAGCTGCTGGATCTGCTCAAGCACTTGTTTTTTATCAAAAGAAAGTTTGACTATGTCACTGTCTGCGAGCAACATTTTATTCACTCTACTGTGCGTATTTTGCAGTGCAGTATGGACTGCATGTTGAATATTTGGGGGCACGTCTTCGTCATTATGAAGCTGATTGATAATGATCTGATTTACTTTTTCTTCATCATTAATATCTAATCTATCGCTGGTAAACTTATTCACCAGTGCCACAGTAATGGGTCCCATATCAATGTCTTTTATGGCTTTTTTAGTCAATGAACCATCATAGAACCCGTCAATCATTGGGAAGAATATGCGAGAGATCCACAGTAAAGACTCAGCCACATCAAAGTCAGCGGTATCAGTTTGTGCGATCAATTCTTGACCAAAAATATACCAAGCCAACTGAGTACGAATGGCCGTGTTGTATTGGTTGGTTAATTGCTGTTGCCAAACATCTGAGCTCATTTCAGATTGTATTAATGCCTTGTACTCTTTTATTAACGCTTTATTATTATCCATAACCTGTTCAACTATGTGCTCAGCCACTGGATTTGCGATATTTTTTCTATAAACGAGTAAAGGCTCAAGGTACTGTTTGAATATCTTACTTTCGAATACCACCTCTTCGGTGGTCCAGCTTCTGCCTTGTTTTTTGTATTTATTGCTGATTTTCAATGCGTGAGCCGGGTAAATTCCCGGTGTTGGTTTAATGGTAATATACCGAAACTCTTCATTTATCATGTAGCTTTGGTGATCAATATACGATAAAACCGTATCTACATTATCACTGCCCCCCTCAGTATCGGGTGTTATACGTTGCTGATTGAGGTAGTATGCTTTGGCACTGAGCATTTCAACAAATATTTTGTCAGACAAATAATCCATTTTTTCTTTATTAACATTAAACAGTACATCGGGTATGAGTTTCGCGTCGAGCTTTAATGCGGCACCAGAGTTGCCTAGTATCGTCCCTCTCACATTGTTCATTTTGTTTATAACTTGGTCTGCATATTTAACAAACTCACTTTTTAAATCCGCGTTTTGATCTTTAACCTTGGTGATAGCTTGCTCTGCTTTTACACCGCTATAAATACTAAAGCCTTCGGCAACCACACCTGCAGCAACCCCACCAAAGACTTCTCCAACCATCTCACCTGCTAGCTCAGTAATGATCCGAGTTAAAATCGGTATACCTACCGACGTGCCAATTGTGACGCTACTTGTTATAATTTCTTCATTATTGTGGTCTCTAATACCCGCGGCTAAACCTCCCAAGCCCATTTCAACACCCAGCAGAGTACCGCCAACTTCAGCAAGGCTGCCCGCAACTTCAGCAAAGCCAGGAGACGCATTTTCTAGCTCTGCTAAGTCACTGCCTATGGGTTCAGAGGGTAACTTTTCTTGGGCTGCAACTTCTTTAAACTTCCCTTTAAGTTCATCAAACTTTTCAGAAAATGCGGTGATATCTTCAGAGTTCACGTTTGGGCAAGTATTGGCTAAAGCCACCGACGAGGCGATAGGCGTTAAGGCAAATACTAAATGAGGTATTAATTTTCTTATTTTCATAGATTATCTCAACTTTATCTTGTTGTTAAAGTGCTCAGTGTCGCAACGATATCGTGCATAGCTATAACGTATTGAGCATTAAACATTCAGTCAAAATTTGTATCTTAAAAATAATTTATTGGTTTTATTTTATGCGTAATTCACTTTGGTTTTCATTCTGAAACCGCTATATAAATCGGTTAAAACATTGATAGTAATAGTTTTAACTAATTAAGAAAAATAAAGAACTTTTCAGCCGAATTATGGTTTTAAACAGTTAAATTGGTACTATAAATTCTCTCTACTGAAAATTATAAGCGTTACCTATGGGCCTATTTTTCACATAAACTCCAAGTTTATATACGGCCCATAGTAATGATATCAATCTTTGCTTTGCGCTCTGCCCCACTTATTCTTAACATAACCCCCTTACATGACCTTCCTTTCCTTGGTCATATAAGCAATATAGTGTGAGCTAATCTCCTTTATACTGCGCACTATCTAAATAACCTCAGTTCTGGATAAGCGAATTTGCCCAATAAAGCTATTTTTCTCACTCTCGGCGTTGCTTTCATTTGTAATAGCCCGCTATTACTGTATAAAAGTGCCTTGACATTAAACAAAATATCATCATTGGATTGTACGTAAGTTTGTTTTCAAAATATTTCCTATTCCAAAACCCTTATCCAAACCTGAGGTTAAATAGCAACTAAATTAATGAAAAGTGATATAAAGGGGGTTTATTTCACCTAGAAGATTCAGATGAAACGCAAACAATAAAGCCTGATTAACTTGACTTATATTTGAGTCATTTGACACTAGGTGAAAGTTGCTATCGATTCTTCAATTAACTGACAATCAAATATGACAAAAACGCAATGAACCTTTCATGTAGAATCCATTAAAATTGGCAGCTTTTATTGCACATTTTTCACTGCTATAAACTGTATATGCACAACCACGGTTCCGCCCTAACCCCATTAGAAACTTGTACGTCTTCAGTTCAGGTTTACTACTTCATTTCAACCTACTTCCCCCGCTTATTTTAACCTCAATAACCTACCTGCCCTATGAGTTCCATCGATAAAACAGGCTAGAAAAGCAAAAAATACTCACAACTTACTGTTATTGAATAGTTTTTAAATTTGGATACTGTATACAAAAATACCTTTTATATTAGATTCAGTGATGTTAGGCTAAGTTGAACAATTAAAAAAAGGACATATAAAATGAAACTAAAACTAAATAAAAAGAAAGTAAAAAACCTATCTCGCGACATAAAAGCCATCGCAAATGATATGACACCACAGGTTGCTGCCGGTGCAGGTAACTGGTTTACACAAGAACGTGATTTTTGTGAAGCACCTACAGTATCGTGTAGACGTTGTTATAACGACACTAGTGGCTGCACTAAAGGCCAGCCATAATCATACGCATGAAACGGTAGGAATTATTTGATCCCGCCAAGCTGTAAAGGTCTAGCGTTATTTTTATCTATTTAGACCTTTACTTATATACTTTCAATAAGCACCGGCAAGTAATCAAATGACAACCGCTTTAATTAATAATTACTTTCATTCATAACCAAATTATTAATAGCTAACTTAAGTTATTAATGGCTAGCTTTATTAACCTTTCCCTAAATCAACAATATTAAACCAATAATAACGCGGCTTACTCGCTAAATTCGTACACCTTACATGGGCACCTTGAAATAATTCAGCGAGCTGCATAACGCATAAGAGGCTTATCATTTACTTATCTCATGATACAAGTTAATTAAGGTACACTTTGAGCATATACAATTATTGCCAACGCATTATACCGTTAAAACTTTGGCAGTTCTCTACTGCACCGGCCGATGCGGCAATAAATACCTGCTGCTTCGCTGAAACTGGATAGCTTAAATACTCTGAACACTGCTCGCTTTGACCATTCCCTACAACCACATTTGTACCAATTTTAAGCGTGCACTGTACTAGCTTATCCAGTGGTGACCATTGATAGCAAATTTCATAGTTTTTCCTATAATCCGCGATGGTGCCTGATGGGTATTGAAATGACCACCATTGTCCAAACTGACTATTCGGATTGGTACTGTTCCAAGCACGGTAAATGGTCACTTCTTGCGTACTTTGATAAACGGCTCCTTGACATAGTTTACCTTTAAGCGGCTCGCCAATCGCTTGCGCAAGTAGTTCTGTATCTTTAATTGGTTTAAAGCGCGTACGTAATTCACCATCGAGCGCAGTACTACCAATACATGCCTGTGCTATGCCTATTCCCGATGCTAACTCTGGTTCTAGTTCTGATTCTAGGGCTGTTTTTACAGTTGTTGTTGACGAGCTATTCACACAACCTTGAAGCGTGAACAGTAATGTACCAAGTAGTGCTTTCTTCATGTTATTCCTTTAAATTGTATGCTGTTTTTTTATTCGTGTGTGAAGCCTCTATTGTGAAAGGCGTAAAAATGGGTTTTGCTCAAAAACCCCCAGAGTGAAGTTACAATCTAACTCATTGGGTGTATAAAAAGCTATGGGAGGCCCACATTGTTACTTCGTTGGCTGTCCCATCTTATTTTCTTTCTCGCATAATGGTAGTGTGGTGTCGGTTAAGTAAACGGCCGATTGAGCGGCAGCTTTCACCACTATTATGGCGATAATAGATTGCTTTTCGCTCAAAACTGTTAAGATGTTCATAAGACATTTCTCAGCCCCTAAAATGTATTTGGTCGCACATTTACATTAGCAGAAACTGAGAAGTGTCTTATTTTTATCTAGTTTTTATACGTGGTGCACTTAGAACTTGAATTCGGGTTGAAAATATCTTTCATTCATATATAATTACTAACAAAGGTGAGCTTTAAAAAGTGGATTCTAATAATAAGGTGGAAATAACTTTTCCCACGTGGCTATGGTTCATTGTAATAGCAATAACTTTTGGTACTTCGCAAACTCTTATAGAATCAGCTGTGCCATGGGGTTTTATAATAATGGTTATTTTTGCTGAAAGCGCTTTAATAACTTTGTTATGGATGGTGTACTTAAAGTATAGAAAAATTAGATAAAATATAATTTAAACTTAGGATTATTAATATCTAATAGATCTTGTGGATCAAATAGCTAACTACTAATCTATTGATCAGTCTTAACTCTGGTGCCAATATTTGTGCATACCTAGCCCATTCATTTTATTTATTACCTTCACTTTTATTACCGCTTCAGTATGCTGACTATTAACTTGACGGCTTATCACCCATTAATTACTTAAACCGATACATTGTCGTCTCAGCAAGTGAACGAAGGCGGTTCGCTAGAGTCTCTTTCCATAGCGTTGACCCTATCGGGCACATCAAACGTTTTAGTACGTTTATATAAACAGCCGTACTTGAACCTGATTTCATATAATGATGTATTTATGATAGTAAGAAATTTGCAAACCTTTCTAAGACTTTCAGCTGTAAACGAAATACGGCCTTTAAGGTTAAACACATTTCAATTGCTAAGTCTGGGTAGAGATTTGCGCGGCCACAGTGCTTTCAGTACTTTGCTATTTTGAAATCGTACCATCGCTTAATCAAATATTGATTTTACCGAGTTGAACTAAAACCCGATTATAGCATGACCAATTTCTAATTTTCTTCTTCATCTCAAACATGGGTTAGGATATTTGGAGATCAGATAGAACCCAGGAAGTTCATGATTTAGGAAACGACCTTCTAAGAAACACAACTTACTAAAATTAAATAATTAGAAGTGAACCTAAGAAACAATTCTAGCAAAATCAGAACTTTGAGCAATAAAAACAAAAATTTCACTATAGCTGATTAACAATCATATGACCACGACACAAATATTTTTAAAACCTCCACACTGCAACAAGTAACCAACAGAAACTTAACCAGGCAATACAAAAATAACACATAACTTGACATAAAAACCTAAAGCGGGTACTTTGCGTCGACTTTATTAAATGGAAATAAATATGAAAATCTATCTTGTTTTATTTTTCTACTAATTAGCTGCGATAGTTTTGCGGACTCTTATGACAAGGAAGTTTTATTCTTATGCGAATCTACTGTTTGCGATATTAATGACTCAATTAGTGCTTATATCAATGTAGAAGGTATCGATAATACGAAAAAAAACCTCCTTTTTATCCTGATGGATTCTGGAGTAATAGTTAACTCTATAACATACATAGAGTATTTAAACCAAATTAATACAAATGGTATCAATAACACTAGACCTAAACGCGATTCTTTTAAACCTTTAGATGGTGCTCTAAGATGTCAGGACGATAATGATTATGACTGTGAGGCTTGGGATGACTTTCATGGAAAGAAAAAACCTTATATTCTTCAATTGCGCAATCATATTAATAATTTTTCGTGGCGCTATACAATAACGACAAGCGACTTAAACTCTATTAACCAAAATCGTAACCTTGCGTATGTCTTTATTACATCAGCAGCATCAGCAACACCAGCAGCATATGCAATGAAAAAGTTAGCCCTTTACGGCGTAAGTCTTGGAACTTTCGCACAAACCAGTATCAATACTGGAATAGTAAGCACTTCACTTGCATATATATTCTCTCATGATACTAAATCAAAACTTAAAGTTGGTGACCAATTAGTAGTTAAAGGTGGTGAAGTTATTGGTATTATTAGAAATGGTAAATCATATACCCCTGCACAAATTTACGGTGGCAGAGCTGGGGGTGGGGGTGGTGCTGGCGATGGTACGGGCGATGATGGTAACGTGGAGGGCGGGAAAGAAATAGGAATTACGCCTCCTCCAATTCGTTTTTGCTATAGGACGTTTAGTAATGGTCAGGTAATCCAAGTTCCCTGCCCATAAAGCCTAAAATAAGATACACGCGAATTAAAGGGATCAGAGTCGTTGATCCCTTTTTACATAACGATGCTGTCTATCTCGATGATAAACCTACCGATAAACCTACTGATAAACCTACTGATAAACCTACTGATAAACCTACTGATGACATATATGGACACTCCCAGTATGTCAAACAAAATAACTCTGGCGGGGTAGAATAAACTACCTCGTTTTTTCAT
>NZ_JAGJEK010000036.1:0-47064 GCF_018101015.1 Pseudoalteromonas sp. MMG005
CACTGCCCTGAGCCACCATCACTGTCGCTCACCAGCTCAACTTTTCCACCTGTTTTAGTGGCTAGTTGCTTCAAAAATTCAAATGTCGGAATATTTTGCGCATTTAATTTTTGTGAACTCGCATTCGCTGACGTATCATTAGCAACTGCTGAATTTACATTAACAATGTTTTGCACCGTGCCAGTGTAAATCGTTGCATTAAACTGTACTTGTGGTAACTCTAGAAAGTACTTTGAAGTAACTTGTGCTTGCCAATTTGACCCGCCACAGTTTGCCACAGGGCTCGCATTCTCATCCCCGTCGGTAGACCCATACACGCGCAAAATAGCACCTTGACTCGCTTCAACCGAAAAATTATTGCGAAGCTCATCTGCGCCATCACACATCGCTTCTGCAAGTGCGGTCAACCCTGTACAGCCTTCACTATCCAGCTGTTGGAGCGCCATAAAAGCAGACGTAAAATCAACAAAGCCACTGGAAATGGACTGAATTTGCCCGCCGTTACTAAACGTTTTTACATTCAGTTTTTGACCATTAATTGAACTATCCAAAAAGAACTGTGTCACTTTATTAATCGCTTGCTGTTTTGAGAAAGCACACCGTGATTGGCCGTCAGGTCTTTGTGTCATCATAGACCCACTTCTATCTAAAAATAAGACACCGTACGATTCGGGTGCACTGATAGCAGAAAACGCAGGGACGGCCAATGCGCCTAGCAATAAACTTGTAATAAATTTCATTATAAAAACTCCATATCCATATATGTAATGGTTTATATAAGTAAACCAAGGCTAAGCAACCACAGTTAAGTGATAAAAAGTATCCCTATACTGAACGTTGCCCTTTCAGCGTAGTGATCAATACAGAAAAAACAAATACATTTAAGATACATTTTAAAAACAAATAATTTACATTGAAATTTCATAAAATATAGCGCTACACTCATGTATACTTTCCGTCAAAGACACTTTTACCGCTCCCATTCATGGTGCATTGAAACAATTCCTTAGCTAGCGTGCATCATTAACAAAACACGGTAACGCTGCAGCCCAAAGATTTAAGTAATCGTCAAGTTATGTTAGGTATTATGATGAAGCCAATCATGGGGGTAAACTTATTTTTAATAGCAAAAGTAGGTGTGAGTTTATAACTCATGTTGCTCGACATTTATTGGTTTTTTAATATCACGCTGATAAAAAGTGATATGCTTAAGTTAAGCTACATCTTATGGGGAAATGCTGTTCTTCTTGCAACTTAATCCTCCCTAATTATGGTGAAACACAGACAACAAGCTCACGTATCAAAGAGGCGCTTCCCAGCCTCTCTGACTTTAATTCGGCTATTAACTCAATATCATATTTGCCGCCATAACAACCAATAGCCCTGCGAAGATCTTCTTTATTGTCGGCACAGGTAAATGATTCGTTGCTTTTGCGCCAAGAGGCGCGGTAAACCAAGACGTACACACGATCCCCAATAAAGCCGGTAAATAAACAAATCCTGCAAAGCCATCTTTCAATGAGAAGTGTGTGCTACCAGAACTGATATAACCTATCGAACCAAACAATGCGATAACAATCCCGCACGCAGACGCACAGCCAATGGCCTTTTTCATATCCAGAGAAAAGAAGGTCAATAAAGGGACTAACAACGCGCCACCACCAATGCCGATCATGGCAGACAGCCCACCGGTAATAGTGGTAAAAATGGTTAACATCCCTTTATTTGGTATTTTCCGCGTTTTAGCTGTGTCTTTTTTAGTGCTGCTTACAAACATTTTTACCGCAATGAGTACCACACTGACAGCAAAAATGATGCGAACAGCTTGCTCTGGTAGCAGCGCAGCCATAAAACCGCTGATCAGCGCGCCTAGCGCAACACCTGTCATGATCCAGGGCGCTAAATCCCAAGGGACATTCCCATTTTTATGATGTGCTATTGCAGAAGAAGTCGAGGTAAATAATATCGATGCCAATGACGTCGCGATTGCAACGATAACCACTTGCTCAGGTGGTAAAACCGCTAAGTAGAGCAAAATACTGCTCAGTATTGGTACAATAACCAGCCCCCCACCAATACCTAGCAACCCAGCAAGAAAGCCAACCCCGCTCCCGAGTATGGCACAATACACAATCAACAATATTAATTCACTCATTCCATTCATCTCTAATTATAGTTCAAGGGCAATCACGCAACATGACTGTGCTCTTTAGCGGCAAACTCAGTATGAGGTTGGTATCACAATTCACGAAACATGCGGCCAATCATAAACCTTTTCGTAAACTATCAGATTATCATCATGAAAATGATTCAAGACATAAACACCTCAACCACACCATGTAAGCCAACTATGGCGCTTAAGTTTTATCCTCAGCTCACCACATCCATTTTGAGTATATCAATATATCTAAGGCCCGATTTAACATTTAATTATGATAACTCTTGAATTTTATTAATGTTTCATATGAAAAAAACACAAGGTGGATATCTAGCCATCTAAACACCCAGACTTTTAGGTGGTATTTTAATGTTTTAACACTCAGTTTCATGCGTATTCTGGATGACCTTTTTCGATTTAGTTGCACCTTGAATATGACTCATGTTGTATCTGAAATTAAACCATTTTTCTTCATGCATCTAAGCACGTATAAATAGTGCCATGCTCTTAACGCAAAGCAAGACAACCGTTGATGCTCAATAAGGCACATACGCTAAATAGAACACACGGTTTAAATTACTCGCTGATTAAATCAGATAGGTAGATTGGAAAGCACAACAAGAGCAATCAACTAATTCAGGTTTTATCTCAAAAATTGGATACCAGATTATCATGAACAAAGAATTTACATTTACGATTAAGAGCATAAGTCTCGACGAAAATTATCATCCTTCAGACAATACACGTATTACCACCAACTTTGCTAACTTAGCGAGAGGCAGCCACCGTCAAGCAAATTTACGAAATGCATTAAAAATGATTGATAATAGTTTCAATGCCTTAGCTAACTGGGATAATATCAAAGGAGACCGTTACTCTGTTGAACTAGAAATCGTTTCAGTAAACATGGATATTGAAGGCGGAGGTGAAACTTTTCCGTCAATTGAAATACTGAAAACGCACATCATTGATCACAAAACCAATAAGCGTATTGAAGGCATTGTCGGCAATAACTTTTCTTCATATGTGCGCGATTACGATTTTAGTGTATTGCTACAACAACACAATAAAGGTCAGCCTCAATTTAGCATTCCTGACAATTTCGGCGAGCTACACGGCAAACTTTTTCAGTACTTTGTGAATTCACAAGTGTATAAACAAAATTTCAAGAAACTGCCCGTGATATGCCTCAGTGTGTCTGATAACAAAATCTATCAGCGTACTGAAAATCAACACCCGATTTTAGGCGTTGAATACCAGCCAAATGAATCATCTCTGACTGAGCAATACTTCAAAAAAATGGGCTTGCAGGTGCGTTACTTCATGCCGCCAAACAGTGTCGCCCCTTTGGCTTTCTTTTTCTTTGGTGACTTGCTGAATGATTACACCACGCTTGAACTGATTAGCACCATCAGCACCATGGAAACGTTCCAGAAAATCTATCGACCTGAAATCTATAATGCCAATGCGGTCGCTGGTACGTCTTACAAACCTAACTTAAAGAATTTGGACCATTCACTCACTCAAATAATTTATGACCGAGAAGAGCGCAGCAGATTGGCAAGTGAGCAAGGTAAATTTACTGAAGAACATTTCATCAAACCACACCAAAATGTGCTTGAGCAATGGTCTGCCAACTATGTGTAATTAATATACATAGTTGATATATGAAATAAGTACATGCAGCAGTTACGTGGCAAGACTCTTGAAAATAGCCACGTTCTATCATCAATAAAATATACGGCATCATTTAACATGAAAACATTATTACCGACTTCAACTGCGGGCAGTTTACCTAAACCTTTGTGGCTTGCAGAACCTGAAACATTATGGTCTCCTTGGAAATTGCAAGACAACGAGCTCATTGTTGGCAAACAAGATGCTTTGCGATTGTCATTACAAGATCAACAACACGCTGGGATAGATATTGTCAGTGATGGCGAGCAAACCCGTCAGCACTTTGTGACAACCTTTATTGAGCACCTCAACGGCGTAGATTTCGAAAAACGTGAAACCGTTAAAATACGCGATCGCTACGATGCGAGTGTGCCAACCGTTGTTGGCCCTGTTAGTCGCCAAAAATCTGTTTTTGTTGAAGATGCCAAATTTTTACGTCAGCAAACCAAGCAACCCATCAAGTGGGCATTGCCTGGCCCGATGACCATGATAGACACCCTGTATGATGCCCATTATAAAAGTCGCGAAAAGCTGGCATGGGAATTCGCAAAAATACTCAACCAAGAAGCCAAAGAGTTGGAAGCAGCAGGTGTCGATATCATTCAATTTGATGAGCCTGCATTTAACGTATTTTTTGATGAAGTCAATGAATGGGGCATTGCCACATTAGAGCGCGCCATCGAAGGGTTAAAATGCGAAACAGCCGTGCACATTTGTTACGGCTATGGCATTAAAGCCAATACAGACTGGAAAAAAACACTTGGGTCTGAATGGCGTCAATATGAAGAAGCGTTTCCAAAACTACAAAAATCAAATATCGATATTATTTCATTGGAGTGTCACAATTCTCATGTGCCTATGGATTTGCTTGAACTCATTCGTGGCAAGAAAGTGATGGTCGGTGCGATTGATGTGGCCAGTAATACGATTGAAACACCAGAGGAAGTCGCAGATACTCTCAGAAAAGCCCTGCAGTTTGTCGATGCCGATAAACTCTACCCATGTACAAACTGTGGTATGGCCCCTCTGTCGCATACCGTCGCGAGAGGAAAGCTGAACGCGTTAAGTGCTGGTGCCGAGATCATCAGAAAAGAGTTATCGGCTTAACGATACAACTTAGCAATACAACTTAGCAATACAACTTAACTAACCTCAGGTTTGGATAAGGGTTTTGGCATAAAAATGTTTTGAAAGCAAACTTACGTACAATCCAATGATGATATTTTGTTCAATATCAAGGCGCTTTTATGCAGTAATAGCGGGCTATTACAAATGAAAGCAATGCCGAGAGTGAGAAAAATAGCTTTATTGGGCAAATTCGCTTATCCAGAGCTGAGGTTAACTCATACAGCTAAACCCTGTTTTATATGTATTTCTTCAACAGGCTCAACGTGAAAAACATGCGTTGAGCCTTATCAAGGCCATATAGCCGTCGTTATTCTATACATGCTAATCTGAAAGCTCATTCCCACTTCATTTTCGGCCCGTCAATCTCAATAGCATCATCAGTAGCTCTAGATTAAACAATGATATACGCACTGCTCTAATAAGGCTTTTTAGCACATTGCTTTTTCATAGATACTTTAAACACCATCAAAGATAGTTCAAAAAAACAGCACAGTATCACTTTAATTCCCTCCACTTGAAATACAGAACACAAGTCTTAAAACGCCACCTGTTCCAAAAAACCATAGAACTAAAAATAAATCTATAAAACATAGATAAAACATAGATAAAACATAGATAAAACACATTATCTACATGAGTTAAAATAAAGAATCACAACTTGACAAATATAGGTACAAACATTACATTAATGCAAAATATTTATTAAAAGGAAGGAAAATGTTTACCCGTCTCATTACTTTAATCTCTTTACTACTACTGAGCTTTTATTCAAAATCAGAAGAACAAAAAATTATATTTCTATGTGAAACATCTTATTGTGAACTAGACGAGTCAATTCAGTCTTACATAAGCTTGGAAGGTACAAGTCTGTTAGAAGATGACAGCCTTTTTATTATGCGCGATTCTGGCGTTGAAGTTAATTCTCAAACTTACTTAGAGTATTTACAAAACCTACAAGGCCGCACAACCACTAACGCGTTTTTTATGTCTACAGGAAAACCAGAGAACTCAACTATTGATAGTGCATTAAGTTGTGAATACGATAGGGACTATGATTGTGAAGCGTGGAATGACTATCATAAAGATAAAAAACCATATATTCTCCAATTATCAAATTACTTAAAAAACTTTCAATACTATCATATAGTTACACAGGATGACATTGATACTATAAATGCTGCAAAGCGGATTAGATATACCTTTTTAGTTAACGCACTCACTGCTCACCCTGCTAGTCGAGCTGTAGCATACCTAAAGGGAGCAGGTTCGACTTTCGATAATATAATAGCCACGATTATTGTGGGCGGGGTTATCGGTGAAATATTTCAAGGAGCCGATAAAACAAAATTCAAAGTTGGTGACAAGCTAACAATAAAGGGCGGTAAAATCATAGCTGTTACCCGAGATGGAAAAACGTTCAACATGGCACAATTCAATGCTGGTGCCGCAGGAGCGGGTAGTGGCCGAGGTGATGGTACTGGAAATGACGGCGGTAGTAATGGTGGCGTAATTGTTATCATACCACCACCAACTAAATCGGTGTGCTACAGAACATTTAGCAATGGTCAAGTAATTCAAGTGCCTTGCCCGTAATCAAACGCAAGCAAAATATCAATCTCATTTTATATTGAGGTTGATATTTAACATCTATATACTTATTGTTTACAAGTTATATTTAAGGAACATCGTGCTTAAAATTATTTTACTCAGTGTGTTAACGTCTTTTGTACAGTTCATTATTTTTACGTTTTTTGACTATCTGGATACAGATAATGTCGATCTTCTCTATTCACTTAATACAAATATCTTTAAAATAACGGTGTGGTTTTTCGTTACAATCTATGCCCTGCGCTGGGTCACTCTAAACAAGCAAGCACCGTTTGTTCATAGGCAAAGTGCTCATCGCTTTAAAGTCATGCACACTTTGCAAGTGGCTGTTATCACATTTTTATTGGTTGGCGTTACTAAATATGAGCATGAGTTTGGGCAAACGCTGGCCTTTTCTTCATGGTCAGACTTGTTCTTGTGGCTGAGCGTAGAACCCCTGCCATTCGTCATCTGTTACTCTATTGCCGCTTGGTATGGTGCAAATACGCTTATACAAAAAGATAAAACTAAACCATGAACCATATAGCTTAAGCCCTTATCAAAGCTGCTTACCTTATACACCCAGACATACCTTTTTAAATAACGATAACAAGGCATGTTTAAAGCATGTCTGGCTTATTGTCATTGAGTAAATTGCGATAGGCCGATGGGCTACATCCGGCCACCCTTTTAAATGCGGTATTAAATGTCGATTTAGAGTTAAAGCCCACATCTAAGGCAATATTAGTCACGAGTTTCCCCTTATCTTTCAATTCAGCTTTTGCTTCTTCAACGCGAAAACCATTCACGAATTGAAAAAAGTTAGTCTGTAAAAGCTGAGACAGGGTTTCTGATATATGGTTTTCGGTTTCAGCAATCGATTCTGAGAGCTTCTTTAAAGATAAATCATTGTGTAAAAACAACTTATCTTCTTTCATCGACTGCTCAAGTTTTGACGCAACCCGTTGCATTTTTTCATCGCTGAGTAACGCAGCTCTACCTTGACTCGTACGCGGTAAACCTTGCTCGGCGCTATGCAGTCCCCTTTGGCCTAAGGCCTTTTGCACAAAAATAGCCAGTGCAATTACTTCAAAAATAGGCAGTACAATACCTGAGCCAAACCAACGCCACCCCAGCGCGCCTAAAGCAAACTCAACAGCATACATAAACCAAACAACGCCCCAAATGAGCAATACAACTTTAAACCACCCCACTGCTCGTTGCTCAATGTCAGAAAAGCGTTCCATCAACTGCTGGCAATGCCTATTGTGGAGATTAAACGCCATTGCTAAAAATAAAGCCGTAAATGCGATAAAAACAAATGTCGTAGACAAACAGGTAAACACCGCTATTTTCCAAAGCTCAGGATCCCGCGTCGACGGCGTTGCCAGCGCCAATTTTTCAGTAGGGCTTATCATAAAAATAAAGGGCAGCATGAGCAATACAACTAAAACGGGTCCAACTGATGCCAAAAAATAAAGCCGCTTACCCACGGGTTTAGCGGGTGACATCATCGCATGGGCATAAAAATATAACGCTGGACCGAGCAACGCCCGAAACGGAAATTGAGCACCCGCCAATGCCGGTGCGTAAACATAAGCCCCAGAATAGATAAATAGCTCCCCCGCTAAATGTATCAATAGCAATAACAACAACCCTTTCAAAAAAAAGGTGTGTCTTTGCTTTGGTTTGTTAAAAACTTCTACCAAAGCAAATATTGCCATGCCCATCATGCAGGAGTATAAAATTGTGGGTAAAAGGTTGACCATTTTGTTACCAAGTATGCGCTTTTGACTTTACAAAAGTAATTGTAAAGTCAAATAGCATAATGGTCCACCGGCAGTGTGTTCCCAATAGCTTTCACTTCATCAAAGTGTCTTAAGCTATTGGGTAGCTCCTGATAACCACATCTTATGATATCGTCATTTGTGGGTTAACCTTTAAATCAAAGCGCCTAGGGTCACCCATGTGACTAAAACCGTGTTACTAAAACCATGCAACTCAAATCATTGAATCAATTTGTATTCATGTCGCACCGAATGAGCATTACTCTTTGCTTGCTAGTTGACTCACGTCTAACGCATCAGCATCACTTTTTGGCAATTTAATCCCCACTGTGAGCAACCAAATACCAACGCCTAATTCAAAAAGCGCACCTGGCATCAGTAAATACATTACTTCGTGGGGAATTGGGGCCAGTAACTTTGCTATCGGGTACAATATCAAGCTTGTGTATGTAAACATGCCCCATACTGACCACGCTCTTGGTATATAACGTGTTTTAAAAAACAAATAAAATGTAATAACGCCTGCTACCCCCATGAATATCCAACTATATTCATAAGCTGGAGCTCTAAAGCTTGCAACAACACGTACTAACGTATGCACTTGCTCCAAATCAAACATCTCTAAAAGATACGTTTTACTCGACAATGCCAGCATCGCCATACTAAAAATAACAGCAACACCACCAAAAACAATTTCAATTAATCTCAGGCATAAAGCGGTTTGTGCAAGCTGTTTATTGACACTCTTCAACACAAAATAAAATGACACTGATGCCATCATTACACCCAGAAACATCACCATTTCTGCCAAAATTTCGAAGCGAAAATGCATTTCATTTGCAAAGATACGATTTGCGTCAAGCGCATTGATATCTGATAACCCTGTATCTAACAAAAAGTTTTTGACTAATCCAGCCACAGTAAAAATAATATAAGACAACCCTGCAAGCCTTGCGTAAAAACGTTGCATATTTTGATTTTTTTCTTTCTGCATTTTTATTTCTTTCCTCTCTATCGTCACACTTAAATTAACATTTAAAATCAACATGCTATGTAAGTATCTTTTCTTAAATAAAACCCTAATACTAAAAAACAGCTGAAATGACCGCGTTGATGCAATCATCCAGCGATAAACCTACTTTCTTCATGCCTTTTATACTGTCCACCATCAGCATTAAGGCTCACATAGCAACATGCACTGATAGCAAGTACCCTATTTTCAGCTGTGCTTCATATCGTAATAATGCAATGGCATAGCTAAGAAATGCCATATATCCCAGCGAGTGTGTGTTTATGTCAAGCTGTTCATTTTTATGTTCCATAAAGACGGCTATAACGACCTACTCTGCGGACTCTTGTTGCCAAGTGATTGCCAAATAAATAATGAGTAACCCCGTACAAATCTCGAAAAAGCTAAAAAACATATAATGAAGTGTGCCGCCCATTGTCACGGTATAGGTTTGAACTGAAGTGGTAATAAGCCCAGCCACGATATTACAATATTTGCTTAGCCTGAAAGTTAAGGTGCTCGACAAAACAATCATGATCATGGGTATTTGCAACACAACAGCAAAAGCGAGTAAAAATTCTTCAGTGATTTTCATATCACCGACTTCCCCCGACAAAAATGCTTCTAGATATTGGGCCAGATGTAATGTAAACACATCGCAATAGATGTAATTCACAGTTAAAAAAATCCACAATAAAGAAAGTAACTGGTTGCGTGTGCCATGCCATTCAAAGATTTTCATATCATTTTCCGTTCAAGTATTAAGATTCGATATGAACCATGTCTCAATTGCGTCCGACTGTCGTTCCAATGGGCCTATTCGAACGATTTTTTGCAATTTTGTTTAAAATATTTGCCGATTTATGCTTTTCGGCTATTTCTCAGAAGCATTTTTGTCACTTTTAGAGTAATAGCTGGCGCTGTGATCATAAAACAGAGGCCATTTCAGAGGAAAATCGCAGTGCTTGCTAGTGATAAACATAACGGTGTGACGTAATCACCAAAACAAACAAAACTTAAATTTCAATAACTTATATAAAAACAGTACGTAACGCGATAAATAGAAAATCTAGGCCAATCGGAAATGTATGATATCGAGGTATTCAGCCAAGTTACTTCGTAACCTGGCTCAGCTGTAGAACGAATCGCTAAAAACGAGCCACTTAATACTAACTAACCTCAGCTCTGGATAAGCGAATTTACCCAATAAAGCGAATTTACCCAATAAAGCGACTTTTCTCACTCTCAGCGTTGCTTTCATTTGTAATAGCCTGCTATTACTGCATAAAAGCGCCTTGATATTGAACAAAATATCATCATTGAATTGTACGTAAGTTTGTTTTCAAGACATTTTCTATTCCAAAACCCTTATCCAAACCTGAGGTTAACTATGTTTCATCGTAATGAGGTTTTTAGCTACCTTTTTCCACTCCACCAGTTCATTGAACGGCATGGGTTTGGCGTAAACATAGCCCTGTATTTTATAGACGCCGTGCTTGGCCAAATATTCCACTTGCTCATTCGTTTCAACCCCTTCGGCAATGGTCTTTTTAGAAGAAGCCTCAGCAAACGCAATAATTGACGAGAGTACCGAGCTTTTCATATCATCGGTGCCAATCACATCAACAAACATTTTGTCGATTTTAATCGTGGAAATACCCAATTCTTGTACGTACGAAAATCCACCATAACCCGTCCCCGCGTCATCAAGTTTAAGCTCAATACCCATCTCGTAGAATTTAGATAAAGTCACTTTAGCTTGCTGTAAGTCTTCAATTTTTCTGCGCTCCGTGAGCTCCAACGATAAATTGTTAAAACTCCAGCTATCATCTGTTTTTAAAGATAAAATATAATCATATAAATCATTACTATAAAGATGTTCAGGTACTATATTCACACTCATAAACTTATCAGTGTCAGCCCAGTTCAACTTTTTAATATCACGCACAACTCGGTAAAGTAACTGCTCGGTAATTGGAATGATAAGGCCAGAATCTTCTGCAAATGGAATAAACTGATAAGGCGGAATAACCGTGCCATCTTCTTTTACCCAGCGTACTAAAACCTCGCAGCCCACTATTTTTCCCGACTTAGAGTGTAAAATAGGCTGGTAATATGGCTTAAACTCATGCGCTTGCAGTCCCTGCTTTATCAAAGCTTCCATAGTTTGATTCTGACTTAACAACCATTGCATAGCAAAAACCAGTAATAACCCTAAAGTTGCACCAATGCCTAAACTAATCGCACCACTCCAATGCTCTACAGGCGATAAATAGTTTTTCGACACCGACAGTGACAAAGAAAATGGATATTTATCTGAATAAATAAAAGAAGACAAAGCCAAGTCGTTTGTTTGACTATCAATATCACTCACCAAAATATCGAGGTTATTCAATTGAACTTTTAATACAGCACACTCATCACAAAATGCCCGAGGGATATGAATAGGCTCTATATCGGCAATGAGTTTGTAATTAGGAGCTGTATTAATCACAGCAAGGTCATGGGTATGGGTAATATTATTTAACTCAGAGCCAATAAACACGTTATCTTTCAGAGTATGCCAAGAGTCTTCTTCGCTTTGTTCAACCGCCCTGCCATGACTTGAACATTGTTTGCCACTTTGTGTATGAATCTCAAATAAGCGCACATGCGGACTTGTAAATGCCGCCCGCTGCATTTTCGTAATATCAGATGCTGAACAATCAAAAGTGAGTTCTCGCATAAACTGCTCATTCATGTCAATCGCTTCTCCCACATGCGTTTCGAGCTTTTCTAGCAAGAACTCCAACTCAGAATCAATCGCATGCTTAACGTAAAAACTCGCAATGTGGTGATGAAAAGTTAAGGTAATAGTAATACACGTTAACAATAATAAAGCTGACGCCCATGGACGTTGAAATTTCATAAAACTACCTGCTGTTACATTATGATGTGCTTTTAGGAGGTTACATCATATGGTTGTCTAGAATATGAAGGAGGTCAACATTTAAAGGCGGCAGTTGCAATAAAAACAAGGCTGACACCTTTCATTTTTTCTATAGCGGCGCTTAAAAAAATGAAAACCGTTGCTGCTAACGATCGTCCTTAAAACGCTAAAGTTCAATGATGCAAGAAACCGCATCAATCATATAAATCTCACCACTTCTATAGGTTTAACTACAATAAATAGTACCCTTGATCCAATTAAGGTCATTTAACCGTGACAATGAGAAACAAATTATTTGTGCTTTCTATTACACTCTTCAGCTTTAACGTTACTACCAACGCTGAATCAATCAGAGTCGTGACAGAGCACTTCCCGCCTTTTCAAATCAGTGAGCAAAACAGACCTGTTAAAGGTGTGGCAGTACGACTAGTGAAAAAAATAATGGCTGAAGTCAACTTTAATGCGCCCATTGAAGTATACCCTTGGGCAAGGGCTTACAAGGTCGCATTAGAGCAACCGAACGTGCTTATATTCTCCATTGCAAGAACAAAAGATCGTGAGAAACTTTTCCATTGGATAGGTTCGATAAGCCCCCTTAAAGGGCATATATGGACACTGAAAGAGCATTCACATGTTAAAATTGACACCATTGACGATGCCAACCAATACTCAATCGCTGTAACCCGAGAAGACAGTACCCACCACTATTTAAAGCAAAATAACTTAGACAAAAATTTGGATCTGTACCTAACAACGACCAACAAACAAAACATAGAAATGTTGTTTTCTAAAAGAATAGATTTAATTATCGCCACTGATGCAATGATCAAAACTCACGTAGAAAGCTCTGACCTTCAGTACGAATTATTAAAGAAAGTGTTTACTTTTAATCCAAATGAATTCCAACTTTATATCGCCATGAGTAAAAGCACTTCTCCTCTGTTAGTTCAGCGCTTTAAAGCCGCTTTTGAAAAAATACAAAACCACGTAGATATCAATAAATAGATAAGGCCAACCATGTTGACCTCTTTCATTGATTTTTACTCTGACACGTTTAATGAGCAAACACGGGAACTATGGTTTTTAAAGCATGTGGCATGATCTTATCTTCTCTATCATGACCTTTAATCACCACAATTAAATCAAGCTCTGCAATGGAGATGATGTATTGCCCCCCACCACCCCAAGCAAAATTGGCATTATAGCTTTTGCCTTTAACAGGTATATCCATTTGATAAATATAATACCCATACTGATAAGCTTTTGGGATCCACGCTTCAGCAGGTTGTACAATACCTCGGGTCCCCTTGTTTAAGTAAGCCATTGAAATAAGCTGCTCGCCCTGCCACTTACCTTTGTTGGCAAGCAAAGTGCCCCATTTCAGCATATCGCGCGACGTTAAACTCACACGCCAACCCGCTTCGGGCAAGCCACTGATGGCATTTTGCCAACGATAGTTGGTGATCCCCAGTTTATCCAACAACTCCTTTTTAATGAAACTCTGCGCAGTACCTGGCACCACAGCATCCAGTACTTGCATCACCAAGGTCGGATTAAAATTACCATATGAATAACGCTGAGATTCAGAATTAATAGGCGTACTATGTTCAAGTAACGCTTGAACTTGCCTTTGACCTTTTAATTTGGCGGGCGTCCCCTCCAATGCCTTCACTTGCTCGTCACTCACACGAATACCACCACGCATGGTGAGCGCTTTATGCAGGGTGATTTTTTCAGCCCCTGCAACGAGCTTAGTCGTATCTAGGTCTTTCAAAAAACTGACAAGCGGCTTGTCTAAGTCAGCCATGCTTAAATAGCCTAATTGAATTGCACGGCCTAGTGCCAAGCTGGTATAAGTTTTTGCTGCCGATGCCTGCCCTGCTGCCAAATTTACACGACCTCGTCGGTAGTAAGATTCAAACACCAGCTTACCTTTGTGACTAATTAACAAGCCGTCATAAAGACCGTATTTACCTTGCGCTATTTCTTCGGCTAACTTAATAATATTTTTTTTAGCCACTCTGTCCCCCAATTGCCCAACAGAAATCCCCTCTTTTCTATCTTTTGGTGCCGCCGAAATATAGGCCTGCTTAAGATAAGGCAAATCCCAAAATGACAGTGATTTTTCCGCATTGGTTACCTCTGGTGCAATGCGACTTTCTGCGTTGGCGGTAGATATAAAAATACCATTACTCGCAACGCTGAGTAATGTCGTCATAACCAAGATTTTAATTGTTAGTTTACTGGCCATTCTATTTCCCTTTTTATTTACTGATACGTTGTTAATTGAACTTATTCAGTACGTTTGCCACTTGCCCCCGCTGTTGCCTATGGTCCACTAAGTAATACCTCACAAGAAACGGTTAATTCCATCTCTATTCCAGTTCAATCTAAAAATAAATATTTAATGATGAAATCAAAAAACATAATCTAACAGCCAGTTGAAAAATACTTGAGGTTGTAGTGACTTTTTACTGATGTCTCAAATGGAAAAATAAAACAATTAAAATTAACAACTTAAAAGCAACCACTTTAAATGCAAAACTGATTTATCTAATACCTAACATGATCAGAACAACAAAAAGTGTTTATTTATAACATCCTTATTTTTTTATTTCTTCAGCCGTAATGCCCAGTGACTCTAGAAATCTTTGATGTTGCGTAGGTTTCATAGCCTCAAAACTGTGATGCCATGCGGCCATATCTTTGTCATCAAACCCAAGTGACACCATGATTTCTACCCAACGCGCTTTTGACACCACTTGCTCGTTTAACATGTCAGGTTCTTGAAGCATAACAACAATTGCTTGTTGTTGTTTTCTTAGTTTATCTATCTCCGCATCAATGTTTTTGAATTGATTTTTAAGTAGCTGAGGCTGCGCCTGCTCCCCCCTTCCTCTAACAATGGCCTGATCTCAGCAACCGGCATACCAAAAGCACGATAAGCCACGATGCTTTTTAAACGCGCAAGTTCGTTATCACCATACCCCCGATAACCATTATCAGTCCAGCATTTGGGCGTCAATAACCCCATTCGCTCATAATATAAAATGGTTGTTCGTGACACATTGCACTCTCTCGCTAATGCTGTGATTGTTAGCATAACGCCTCCTATTTATAGTTAACCTCAGCTGTGGATAAGCGAATTTGCCCAATAAAGCGATTTTTCTCACCCTCGACGTTGCTTTCATTTGTAATAGCCCGCTATTACTGCATAAAAGCGCCTTGATATTGCACAAAATATCATCATTGCATTGTACGTAAGTTTGTTTTCAAAACATTCTCTATTCCAAAACCCTTATCCAAGCCTGAGGTTAGTGAGTAAGCTTAAAGTAGCGTAAATTATAAACATTCAATGGGTTTTATATCGGGCTCCATAACCTGTACTTTTGCCCGCTTACTGAATAAAACTTCCGGCGTGAAATATTGACGCAATACACCTGGCGTATCCAACACAATATCTTGATTATTCGCTATCACGCTTTGCCAAGATTTGTCATTACAAGCCTCTAAACGAGTTGCTATTAGTGTCACCACTGCATTTGTCATTGTTATATTGAACTTACCTTTTGCACCCAAACTTTCGGCATACGCTTTTATACCATGACAGACTCGGTTTCTTGCTGTTACAAAGTCATACATACATAAGTAAATACAGGTTACCCGAATATGGCCTATATGGTTGAAATATACAGGTGCCAACGTTTGGCATTCAAATTGTTCTATAAATGCTCTATCATCTAAGCTTGCTTGTTCAATCATCATTTACCACCAACTCATTAAAAAATTAACCGTCTCAAAAAACGAATAACCGATGATAAAGGCGATACCCATAGACACGTCAACCGCGCGTTGTTTAAAACTCAAAAATAAGCGACAACTGCGTAAGCTATTATTGATTTTCAGCTTCAACAACAATCAAATCAGAAATATAGGGGGCACTATGTCGGGCTATTCATTTACTCCCCCCCCTATAATCGGTACGTTTTATTGCGTCGCTTTCGCATGCCAATTAGAGTGTGCTTAACGCCTGTTTTGCTTTATTGCTCAGCGCTTCTTTTCCCTGATTTTTACTAATTGCAAACACTCAAATTGGGGAATGTGGTGCTTTTTCAGCAATAATTCTAGCGCCAAGTTCATATGCATTGAGATACCTATCACATTAGCAAAACAAGCTTATTTCGCTTATCGCTTCATTTTTTAATTATTCACAACAAAAGCTTACATGCTTTGAGGATTCTTATGCAGTGGCGTCATGTAATGCCATGAAATATCCATATTTCAACTTTACTGCTACATTCATTTCCTCAGCTGAAGCTTTTCAGCATGATGAGTGAGCCCTGTTGAACATTTTTAACCGGTGCTTTTTATATGCCGTAGTTAATATATCTAAAGGATATAAATATGAACTATTCTCTTCACCCTTCCGTTGGCGTCGCCAGATTAGGCAATAGCGAAGGTCAATTCTATTTAGCACCCGAACAAATTGGTGGTTTGCCCTTTGAAGCCGATGAATGGGGCAACAAAATCGATAGCCCAGTAAATCAATTTAAGGATCAGGAAGGACGGATCCGCAGACAAGGCCAGCCATTTAAAATTATTGATGAAGACAATAACGAGCTCACTTTAGCAAGTGATAATGTCAAAGCGATCACATGGACTGTGCACATTGCGAATAAAAAGGCGGCTTGGTACGAATTTAATGAGTTGCAAGGTAATCTGTTATTTGGTGAAGAGAACAGCTACAGTAATCGAGGTACACCATGGCGCAACGCCAGTGAAACCAACCGTCGCAGTTTAATTATTGACCCTGGACCAAGAACAATCACAGGGCCCAATGCCAAAGCCATTTTTGATGACGCGAGCGCCTCCAACAATTACCCTGTCAGCTTTCCCCCAAAACCTTGTCAAGGGACTGAAATTAAGTCTTTGGGTAATATAATCACCGACAACGAAGGACGTTTAATTGTCATCGGAGGCTACGGTAATGCCGGTGGTAATGAACCCCTTGAGTCGTACGGTGGAGCTGACTCTTGGCATGATGATATTGCTGATGGCACAGTTTATTGCACCATCACTTTTAACGATGGCCAAGAGTTAAAGTTATCAGCATGGGTTATAGTCGGCTCTCCTGATTTTGCCCCAGAAATCGTTAATATTTCCAACTTAAGCGACACCATGTTCGACGTGGCTATCCGTGAACAAAACCTATGTGCTGAAATGTATAGCAATGGCGAATTTCAACCGTCATATCAAGCTAATTACTATCGTGATATTGAGCCAATAATACAGCGAATTAGTCGCTATCAATGGGTATCAAACGTACAATCTATGTCGGCATTCGTCTCTAATATTTTTGATTTCAAAGACAACTCCGAAGAAAATCAAGCCAACAGGTCTGCCTATTTCAACTATTTTAGAAAGCCGGTCAACCCTGCAACTGTGCAACAAACACCGCCAATTGAGCAAACCAATCAACAGCTGTTTGAACATGGGATTGAAGGTCACCTGCCATTAATGCCGGTTAACTCAGGTAGCAATTCGGTCAGTAATGCCGAAGATAATATTGTCGATAAGTTTCTCACCTTAACTCAGACGCAATATTTCTTATTAAGCCAATGGGCCAGTGGGAATTTCTCAAATGAAAAACCACTGCCAACTACGTCAGCACAAGATAGTTTTGGTGTATTTCATGCTGACCAAGGCAGTGTTGGTAATTGTGTCGGCTTGCCAATGTGCCCAGGTATAGAAGTAACTTGGAGCATGCAGAACCCCGTGATTTACGTCGCACCGTATGTCATTAAAGATCAAAGTATAGGGAGTGGTTTCCCTAATGGTTTAGACCCAGAGCGTGATGAGTGTGAAGGTGGCGGGTGCCAACCGGGTGATTTAACCAAACGCATGGCTTGCCCATGGCAGGCTGACTTTTTCAACTGTACCATTCAAAATGTGAATTTCACTGACCCAACAGTCAATAAAGTGAATGAAGGTACAGCTGAAGAGCCAAGTATGATCCCTCTTGCGCCGACTTATTACAGTTACTGGTGGCCACCTCAAAGTCCGTGGGACGTGTTGACCAATCAAGTGGACGATCAGTCAGCAACCCACTTGCCTGCTGGCCAACAAGTAAACTATGCCCGTGGCATTAACAGCTTTGTACAAATGGTAGAGCATTGGCCTGCGCTTGGATTTATTCGTAATCAAAATGCGAGCGAACCCAACTTTCCATTTTTTACTGAAAGTGAACGTAATCACCAATTGTTTGCTTATAAGGACGTGCCAGTTTCAGACATTACTGGTAACCCACAAGATAATGGCACTGATATTCCTGTTTTTTACATCCCTGATGATGTTAAAAGCCACCTTTCTTCAGGCTGCTCAAAAGCAAAAGCCTTACTTAAAGGTATGGAAGAAAAAATGTCTGCTCCCATCACAGCCAAACCGGCTGGTAGAGCAGTACCTCGCAGTGGTACTCGTACAAGACGGTAATATAAAATGATACATGCACACGAATGTGATGTGCTGGTTGTTGGCGCTGGTCCCGCAGGGGCCAGCACCGCATTAAACTTGCTTAATCACACCAAATTATCCGTTACATTAGTCGAAAGCTCGGATTTACAAAGGCTGCGAGTAGGAGAGAGCGTCTCAGAGAGCATTTTTTCAATATTGGACTATTTACGCCTGCCAAAGTCTCATTTTGGCACCAGCTGTTTTACGCCAACCCAGGGCAATAGTGCTTTTTGGGGCAGCGATAAATCTGCTAATCGGCACGCTATTTTTGCACCAGACAGAGCAACGTTTCAGATTAACCGCGAGGTATTTGACTTAACCCTCCTTGAAACCGTACTGAATCGTGGTGGCACTGTATTTCCTCGAACTAAACACAAAGCGGTCACTCAATTGCAAGATGGTCGTTATGTGGTTGAAGTGAATCATCCAGAACATGGGAAGTTTGCAATAACGTGCAATTATCTGGTGGATGCTTCAGGACGAAACTCATCATTAAGTAAATCATTAGGTGCGTCTGTTACACAACACGATAGACTCACTGGCGTTGGGGCTTTTTATAAATCTGACTCGACCTCATTTGAACAAATTCAATTAATTGAAAGTGACGAGTATGGTTGGTGGTATAGTGCCGCATTGTCTGATCAGATGGTTGTCGTTACCTACTTTAGCGACTTTGAATTAATCTCAAAAATGAAGTTAAACCGTCAATCACATTGGCAACAGCACCTCAAACACAGCAAATATATGTCAAAAAGAGTCGAGGGGGCACATTTTATTGATAATAACCTTTGGATCAGACCCGCCGGTACTCACTTTAATCAATTTAGTCACATAAAAAACTATTTACCTGTAGGAGATGCCGCATGCGCATTTGACCCTATTTCCTCTATGGGTCTGGGTTTTGCCATGACCTCTGGGTGCCAAGTAGCAACCATCATAGGCAACGCTACAAGCCCTGCTAATTTTAATGAAAATAGTCATATATATCAGCAAGATTTAATCCGGCAATTTGAGGAATATTTAGGTTTAAAGCAGCATTTTTATCACAAAGAGCAACGCTGGAATGACGCCCCCTTTTGGGCGAAACGCCAGCAGCACGTGCACCAAGTGGCGTAATCTGCATCCACAGTTCACTACCAAAAAGCGGCTGTCGTTAGCCGCTCAAAAATCAAAATTCATGAAGCTGAAGTATTCGGCCCCTACTAGCGCCTTTTTATATTTTTTCACATTGGCGCGTATCAACAGATATTTTAGTTATATGTTTACCTTCGGAGTCAACATAAGCGTAATTCACTTCAGTGTTATTTTGTACGAATGAAGCCATATCTGGTTTAGTACACACTGTATTAAAGATCTTTTTCGTCATCAAATCCCTAAACGCTTGAACATTGATTTCATTTACCGATGAAGTAACTATCGTATAATTGTATGTAAACGTGTTCATAAAAGCGAATGTAGAGTCAATCCTTGTCTCTGCATCTATCATCATAGGCAAACTACTATTTATTTGATTTGCAGCAAGCTTTAGTTCTTCAGGCCAACCCCCACCATTTGATGTAGAACTACATGCTGATAAAGTTGTGGCTAATATAATTGGTGTAAATAATTTAATTTTCATAATCTCTTAAAAAGCATGCTATTGAGTAAGTTATCAAGGGCAATTGTTGCGTTTCGTATACCCAATAAACACGACCAAAAGCATGCATATGGCATTAGTACCGATTTTTCGGAAAGAATACTCTATTTAAGCTATCTCAACAATATCCGCCATTTATATTTTATAAAAAATAAAAAGATTAAAATGAAAGACTTCTGACCTGTTAGTTCTATCCCATTTTAAACGCGCTTTTTTATTCTTAAACTTACTATTTTTCTAGTTGCTTTAAAACATCCACGACAGCACTAAAAACGCGTTTATTGGCAAGTCCTATATTTTGATTTACTACCGAGCCGTATGCGCCAAAACGTGCGACCACAAGCTGTTTAGAAGGAATAATAATCACATACTGACCACGATGACCTCGAAGAGATACGGTATCTTTTGGCAATTTAGGTAGCCAAAACTGCAAATCATTAAGCCAAAGCTGTGCACCGTAATGTTTTGATACACCCGGCGACATCATCACCTCTGTAAGCCAAGATTCAGGCACGACCTGTTGATCACCCCAACGACCTTGATTGATAAATAACTCACCAATTTTTAGCCAATCATGAATGGTCAAAAACATACGAGCGCCACCTCGAAAGTTACCTGCTTCATCAAACTCTACGACGGCATTATTGATCCCTAAAGGTTTAAATAGGTGTGATTGGTATAGATCATTCACCGTTTGAAAGCTTCCTCCTGAGGCTGTTTTTATTGCTGAACTAAGCAATTGCGTGGTCCCCGTCGCATATTCAAACCGACTGCCTGGCGTATACTCTTTCCCTAATGCCGATACATATTCAACTGAGTTACCATGGTAATACCACATCGGTGCCAAATCTTCATAACCATGAATGTCTGGCGTTTCGGCCCATTTGACGCCTGAACTCATATTAAGCAGGTTCTTAATGGTCATGCCATGCTGGCCAAAAGACACCGTTTGGTTGAGCGCTAACTTACCTTGGTCTATCAAAACGCCGGTCATTAATGCGGTGAGCGTTTTGGCCATTGACCAACTCAGTACTCGGGTGTCGCCATGATGATGGTCGTCATATTGCTCTGCGACCAGCTTTCCTTTGTGCATTACGGCAACGGCAAATGTGTTATCACTCCACGCGTAATCATATTGATTCGTCTTAAAAAACTTATCTAGCGTAAGGTTTGAATTAACCGCCTTATCAATCGGCGCACTCGGTGAAGCTTCTGGCGTATTCACATGAGCGGTTTGTGCCCGTAATTGCTCTTTTGTTAAATCAAATAACAAAGTACACCCAAAACCTTCTCTATAAACGGATGTTCGCGTTATTATTTCATTATCAATCGCGGCTGAAAGAGTAACCACATGATTACCTGAATCGACGTGTATTTGAGTGTCATCTGGTAAGGTTGCCAATGCTTCCGGGATCACCCGACTTTTTATAAAATCGACGGGCTCATCCGAGATAAAGTGTCGCGAGCATAGTTGGTTTGCACTGTACCCTATTAATACTTGTGGGTCCGAATTGCAGCCACTGAGTAACGCTACACATAACCCCCCGGTTAATAAACCTGTTTTATTGTTCATAATGGTCCTGTTTTAGTTTGTCGCTTTGTTAAACAAGACGAAACGTTCGACAATAAATTAGGGCAGCTAAAAGCGCTTAACATCGAAAAGGTCAGAATATCAAAAGGGTCAGGAATATCAAAAGGGTCAGAGTTGTTGATAGCCAACTTATTGGCTACCACCTTTTAATCTCAAGGTCATCACACGTGATAATTTGCTCAGATATGAGGCAATAAAAAAGGCGAACACCTGTTTATCGCACACCTGTTTATCGCACACCTTTAATCCATAAACTCCATTGATAATATTAACACGCACTTTATGCCGCACACTGTAAACTCAGCCCCATACCACTCGTTTGGCAAAAATACAGCTTAAAATTGGCCTGTTAATATTAATGAAAACCTAGGCGCACGTTCATTATCACGCCGCTCTTGTCTTAAAAAATCACTGTCAGTAAACAATGCTGTATGACGCGCTTTATTTACTGTGTACCTATCATTCAGTAAATTGTCACCTTTTAAACGCAGTTTTAGGTTCTTCGTCATTTGGTAATCAATAAAGGCATTTGCTGTGATTTTGGTGTCAACATTACCTTGGTAATCATAGTAATAAAATTCATAACGGCTCTTATCTTCAAGCGTTAAACTTAACGATAGCCCAGGTAAAATGTCATTTTGGTTGAGCTTTACACGCCATTCATTTTTACTCACTCTTTCAATCGGCCCTCGCTCCCCAGTAAAAGGGTGTACCACGTCACTCTCTCGCCATGTATAGTTGGCACTGACCAAGGTATTATTTAGTCCAAGCGCTTCTAACCCAAAATTTGTTTCTAATTTAACGCCGTACTCTTTAGCCCTGTCAATATTTCCGTCACCCGATCGCTTCGCTAATAACACCTCATTAATTAAATCACTGACTTTATGATAATAAGGCGTGACGGTAAAACTACCATTGGTGTTTTGCCACTGCTTTTCAAAAGCGAATGAAAGCTCATCACGTACTTCGGGTTTTAAATCTGGGTTCGCTTCTTCTAATCGAGATTCATAGCTGTCAAACCAGGGCACAAAGTCTTTCAGTTCAAGTTGACTCACCGTTCGTTGGTAATTAAAACGCATTTGATAAATCTCATTTAAATCATACCTTAGGTTCAAACGTGGCTTAAGGTAATTAAACGTGCGAGAAGTATCACTTTGTGCGTTGTGTAATGTGTCGCTCACTAACAGTAAGTCAGTCGCAACGTCTATGGTGGAGCGCTCATATATCAATGATGATTGCAGGTTAAGCGCAGCAGACATTGCAAAATTATAATTACTAAAGGCTTCGTAACGAGTTTCTTTAATATCATTCAACTCCGTAGAGCGGTAAGTAACGCCTGATTGACGAATAAATTGTAAATCTTCATTGAGTTCATTTATCGCGACTTCAAAACCCGAATCAAAAGTATGACGTGTATTCAATTTATAGCGCCAATTGATGCGTAAGACATTTTCCTTTGAGGTATATATGCGCGGCAATGTGTAGTCAGGAAGCAGTATATTGCCGCCTTTAGATACACTGTGCCAAATTTTATCGTCTGAGTCCGCTCGATTACTGATGAACAGTAATTTTAATTGATGATCATCATTATACTCATGGCTGATATCTCCACTAATTTCCCACTTATCTCTAGCCCAATCATAAACTAAGGCCTTATGCTCTTGTGTGTTCTTCACTAAGTATTCACCGTCATTGCTGATGGTTGCGTCGACTTTAATTTTTTCGTAAATACCATTGAGCTGCATTGAGGTTTTATCAGAGTATACATATTCTAATTTGGCTGATAACTGACTTGTTGTGTAGATGTTGTCACGCACCCGAGTATTTGTTTGTGTATGAACTTGATCAATAGAGGTAAAATACTCACTTGAACTTATTTCTGTAGGATTCACTGAGTGGCTCATACCCAGTCTATATTTAAAATTGTCGATACTTGCGCTATACGTCAATGACCCCCTTGAATAGGGTTTAATATCAGCCGTTTTGACTGTCCCCAATGTCCATAAAATAGAGGGTTCTATGTCTTTTTTAAGAACCACATTAATCACTAACCCGTTACTTTGTACATCTAAATCAGACCGAGTACCACGGATCAGTTCAATATAATCAACGTCCTGTGCTTGAATACTATCCAACTCTTTAGCAAGGCTATTCTCTTTTCCCGACATTCGCTTACTATTTATTAAAATTTGCTCACCCGCAGAACCAAAACCGCGATTTTCTGACGTGTCGTTCAGTGCGTTTAAAAGACTATTTGCACCCGGCGTATTTTCTAAAATATCGTATAAAGTTTGCGGGTCTAACGCCATAAAAGTACGAGCCTCATATCTGTCGATATTGGCAGCTGATTCATTTGCAGCGCTGACGTTTGAAAAACCAATCAAAGTACAAGAACCGCCCATTAAAACACAACTTAAAATTGCTTGGCGTAGAGCCGATCGCTTAAATAATAGAGGTGGTTGAATATCACTGTTTATCATTGTTAGTGCCCTGTCATTAAGTTCAGGGCATCTTAGCCAGTAAACCACGCGTCAAGTAGGCACAAAAAGTAAAAACAACGCTATAAAACTTTTACAAAACTTTGCATTTTAGCTATTAAAAATAATGATATAGTCTCCATAAGTGAGCCAAAGAATTGAAAATAATATGAATATAAAACCCTCTCTGCTTATTATCGAAGACGAGCCAAGTATACTGCGTGGTCTTACCGATCTTTTTGTATTTCATGGGTTTGACGTTAAAAGTGAAATGGATGGTAAAAAAGGGCTCACGCGCGCTTTAGCACAGAAGTACAGTTGCATTATTTTAGATGTGATGCTGCCATCGATGAATGGTTTTGAAATATGCAATGCAATCAGGCAACACTCTCAGGTACAACCTATTTTAATGTTAACTGCAAAAAATGCTGAAGAAGATATCATTAACGGCCTGACGTTAGGCGCTGATGATTATTTAGCTAAACCATTTTCTACATCCGAGTTAGTATTAAGAGTCACTGCATTAATAAGGCGCTCTGGATTATCTGGTAATGACCATACTCTCGCCATTGGTAAACATGTGCGTATTTGTACGCAAAAACTAACCGGGTGCTCATATCAACAAGAGATGCGCTATACCCGCCGAGAAGTGAGTATTTTGATTTACTTAAACCAGCAAAAATCCCCTGTATCACGCGATGAATTATTAAGAGAAGTGTGGGGATATAAATCAACTGAACATATCGATACGCGCACAGTGGATATACATATCGCTAAAATACGTAAAAAAATTGAAAGCGACCCTAAAATACCTGAACACTTAGTGACGCTAAGAGGCGAAGGATATCAGCTATTTAGTTGTCAGTCGTAATATGAAACACCTCCTCTCAAATACCCGTTTATTAAGTTATCCGCAACGCGTAAGTCGGCTTCGCTACCTTACTGGTCTTTTTTTGCTTCTATTATTAGCCCCTATCAGCGTCGTACTTTACAAAGGATATCATCAATTTGAAAAAGATCTTTTAACCGAATATCAAAATAAAACAGCAAAGATAACATCACAACTAAATCTCAAATTATTTAAACGCGTCGTATTTGATAATGCCTTAAACACACGCACCTTTGATTATTATCAGCATATTTACAACCCTGATAACAAACAAGTGAGTCGAATTAGGTCTCCGCTTTCAAACCCTGAATATAATGCGCGCTATGTCGGCCTCATCGGTTACTTTCAACTAGATAAAAATGGGCAATTCAATAGCCCAGTTTGGCCTAGCATCGTCAATGATCCCAAAGGGTTCAAAATAGAAGAGCATGATGGACTTGAGTCGAAAAAACGAAAAAGGCTCGCTTTAAAACTCTATCAAGTAACATCCAAGTCAACCGAGTTAAAGGCCCTCATTAAAAACAACTTATCGGCTAACAATGAGAAGTTTCTTTTATTATCCGATGTACCAGGATACCTTGTTTTTTATCGTATTGTACTCGTGAATGGAGTCAAAAAATTACAAGGCTACGTCATCGACGTAAATGCCTATTTAAACAACCAAATTGAACGTATACTCAAAACCGTGCAATTTAAAAGTACGATCACAGTCACCGTACAGCCTGAACAAACGAGTTCGGATAAAACTTATTTTATTTATGACAGCAACCCCCATGGTCAAGCCGTCATCACCCAAACCAAATTGCTACACGCACCATTAAATCAATTAACCATCAATAGCCACGAACTACGATGGCCTTTTAAAAGTTATCAGCTCACATATTCAACGGCAAAACTCACGCTCCCTCCTGCGGCGATATATAGTCTTGGATTAATGACGTTGTTACTGTGTGGGATTATACTGGGCAGTTTTGGCTTTTATCGTTTGGGTATCAAACAGCTTAAGCTCGCAGAGCAACGTCTCAACTTTGTGTCTTCGGTAAGCCATGAACTCAAGACACCATTAACATCCATTCGTATGTATTCTGAAATGCTAAAATCAGGGATGGTGTCCTCAGAAGAATACAAGTCTGAGTATTACGAATTCATCCACAGTGAGAGTGAACGCTTATCTCGTTTAATTGACAACATACTGCAGCTTTCAAAACTCAACCAACCACAACACAGTGTCAATGCACACTATACCAAGCTCAGTATTTTAACGGATATCATCCAGTCAAAAGTATCGTCGTTATTGCTAAACAGCCATTTTCAGCTAAACATTTCAAGTGACTTCGAAAAACCAGAAAATGTACTTTTACTCATTGACTTAGATGCATTTTCACAGGTTGTGATCAACATCACTGATAACGCCGTAAAGTTTTTTGATAGTGACACTATCGAAGATGAACAACGCAAAAAAGTCGATTTCAACTTTACAGCAGATGCTAAAAATAAAGACTATATCGTGATGGAAATTCGTGATTATGGTAATGGTATTAGTGCGGAACAAGAAAGTAAAATCTTTGAATTATTTTATCGCGGAGGCAGTGAATTAACACGCTCAACCCAAGGTACAGGGATAGGGCTTGCGCTGGTCAACGAGCTTGTATTAGCACAACAAGGCACCATTGAAGTAGAGCGCATGTCGCCGGGCCTATCGATGAAAATACGCTTTAAATGCAAGTTCCAACAGCTGATGAGTTAAAGGTTCATGGTGATACGACCTAAGTGAGTTACGTACTCAGCTCTACATAGAGCAAAAGGCATTGCGACTATAATCGCAATTAGCGCAACGACTGAGGTTAAAGCATCGAAGGGGGTAATCCGAGCGGGGCTTAACTTCGCCCCTCTCGACAAGAAAAATGATTTAATATCTAAACTGACACCACCACTTTTCCGATTGCTTGGCCGCTTGCAAGTCGAGTATGTGCCTTACCGACTTCTTCTAAACTAAAATCTTGTTCATCAACAATAGGGGTTAATTTACCGGCATCTACAATCTCTGCAATTTTAGCCAAAATCTCACCGTGGCGTTCACGTTTGTGATTATAAAGCATTGGGATCAGCATAAAGACCACATGTAAAGATAACCCTTTAAAATGCGCTGTCGTCAGGTCTATTTCGGCCATAGACACAGTCGTAGCAACTTGCCCATTTAATGCAGCTGCTTCAAATGAATTAAGCAGATTCGCGCCGCCAATAGAGTCATACACTACATCAAAGCCTGCACCATCAGTATACGTAGCAACATAATCAGTCACTGATTCGGTTTTATAATTAATGGCTGTCCCCCCCAACTTTTTAATGAGTTCAGACTGAGCATTGCCACTGCAAGTAGCATAAACTTCACCACCAAAATAGCGCGCCAATTGTAACGCTATATGACCTACGCCGCCAGTTCCACCATGCACCAGTACTTTTTGATTTTGGCTAACGCCAGCACGTATAAGTCCTTCATACGCGGTAATGCCAACTAACGGTATAGCGGCCGCTTCACGCATTGAAATTGTTTTAGGCTTGTGAGCAATTAGCTTTGTATCGGCAAGCATATACTCCGCTAACGCCCCTTGTAAGTCTGCTAAGCCACCAGCACAACCATATACTTCATCACCAACAGAGAAACCTGTTACGCCTACCCCGACAGATTCCACGACACCAGCAAAGTCCATCCCTAATACGCCAGGTAACGCAGGTGATAAGGGGGCTAAATCCACCCCCATTTGGCGGATCATCATATCAACAGTATTCACACTCGTTGCGGCCACTTTTATTACCACGTGCCCAGCTGTCGCTTCTGGTTTTATTAATTCAGACGCTGTAAATACTTCAGTACCGCCAAACGTATTAATTGTCATTGCTTTCATTATCATTTCCCCTGAATTGGATTGAGTAAAGTATATTTACAAAGCACCTCCTTGATAATACACTCATAATATTAATCAGTTTTTACTTTTTATTAATAATGAGTGGCTACAGTGAATAATGAACACTTAAGGCTTTTTGTGAGAATTTCGGTGACTCACAACATCAGTATGGCGGGCAACGAGATGGGGTTATCTGCACCTGTTGCAAGTATGCATATCAATAAGCTTGAAGAAGCATTAGGTGTAAAGCTGATACATAGAACCACCCGAAAAGTGTCTTTAACTGAAGAAGGGCGTGAGTTTTTGCCTCATGCTGAAACAGTATTGAATGCCGTTGATAGTGCGAAAGCGTCTGTTGGTGCAGGCAGTTTCATCCCACAGGGTACCATCAGAGTTGCAGCGCCATCATCCTTTGCACGAATGCATATAGTCCCTGCATTAAATGGTTTTGTAAAACAATACCCAGAGTTAAAAATTGATTTACGCCAAAGTGATAGCATCGTTGATATGGTGGAAGGCGGTTTTGATATTGCCATCAGAAATGCGTCACTGAATGACTCGACCTTAGTCGCACGAAAGCTCACACGCGATCATCGTATTGTCTGTGCATCACCTGATTATATTAAAGAATATGGTGAACCCAGCACACCTCAAGATCTACTAAATCATCAGTGTATTAACTTTATAGGGATTGATAGTTGGCTTTTTAACACACCTGACGGACTCAAAAAAATCAAACCCAAAGGCGCAATACGCATTGATAATGGTGAATCAACCAGAGATGCTTGTATGAACGGCGCAGGCTTAACTTTATGCTCTATTTGGTGCGCTTATAAAGCACTTAAAACAGGAGAACTTGTGCAAGTATTAAAAGAGTATCCAGTAGAGTCTGACACCGCTATTTGGGCTGTGTACCCAAGTTCACGCTTGTTGGCCCCTAAAGTCCGTGCATTTATTGATTACTTTAAAGCATATTATGGTGACATACCTTACTGGGAAGCATGAAAGCCTAAAAAGCAGACCTCAGTAAAAAAGTCTGCTTTTCATCACAACCAATCAGATTTTACTGTCAAGATGCAGCCGCTTAATTGTGTCTTTATGTGCCGGAAATTCATTTATCAATGAATGGTTCTCTCCTAACATAGTAACGCCTTAATGACATAAGATTGAACACAAAGCAGCCTAGTTAACGTGAATTGACGTAACATGCGCAATCATTACCGCAAACTCAGAATAGCAAACGGGTTTGTCGCTGATAACGCCATTTTTGATGAAAAGGCTTTATAAAAATAATGACATAAAGATAGTGCGCTCTATGCCATTATTGTCGTCGCCTCTAGAGCGCTGGATTTTTTGCTGTCCACGCTTTATCAAGCGCCATTAAGTTTTCGTTATGATCTAACTTCATCAATTCCTCTAAATGTTCATGATGCTTTTGATATAACACTATGTACTTTTCTTCTTCGCATCGCAGTTTGTATAGCTCCGGCATCATTTCAACGTCTTTCTTATAAAAAATTTGCTTAAGACGATGTACTTCATATGGGTCAACACCAAGCTGTTTCATCGCTGCTTGCCCCATATTTAAAGCCGTGCCTAATGTCTCGCGATAGATATGTTCAATATCTAAGTCCATAAATTCAAATGCGGCTCCTCGATCATGGGCGTTCACGACTATTTTTAACTGCGGATAATGTTTTTTTGCCAGCGCAACAAGTTGTTTTGCAGACTCGGTATCACCTAATGTAATCACCAGTAACTCTGCCGTGGCAGCACCTGCCGACTCCAACAAATCAAGCCTTGTGGCATCACCATAATATACCTCAAAGCCTAACTTTCTCAGAAGGCTGATATTATTAGCATCATGATCAAGGATGACAGGCTTTATACCCGCTGATATTAAAAACCTTCCTATATCAGTCCCTAAGCGACCAAATCCAGCCAATATAACTTTATGATCCCCTTTTTCAATAACGTCTTTCGTTGCTTCTACTGGCTTCTTATTTGGTTTGCGAGACATTTTTTCATGAATAACAAACATAACTGGCGCCAAAAACATAGAAATAGCCACCGCTGAAATCAAAGGCTCAATAACCTCAATGGATAACACACCACTTGTTTTAGCCAGTTGAAACAACACAAAGGCAAATTCGCCTCCCTGTGCCAATGCAATAGCAAACAGCGGCCGCTCTTGCTTACTAATTTTAAATACAACACTCACGAGTAATAATACCAATCCTTTTATGGCCATTAACCCACAAGTTAAACCCAGTATTAATAAAAAACTGTCACTGATCAGTGTAAAGTTAAGACTCGCACCAATTGAAATGAAGAATATACCCAATAATAAGCCCTTAAATGGCTCAATGTCGCTTTCTAATTCATGGCGAAACTCACTATCCGCAAGTACCACCCCTGCCAAAAATGCACCTAGTGCGGGTGATAACCCGACCGTCATCATCAGAAGTGACGTCCCTATAACCAGTCCTAACGCCGCAGCGACGAAGATTTCTCTTACACCCGTGTTGGCAATGGTTCTAAAAATTGGTCGACAGGCAAACTTACCCGCCATAAGCACGAATACAATAGCCGAAATAGTCACCAATATTTGTATGTAATTAGGTAGTGTACTGATATCAAATAGCACCGAATCATGGTGAGCACCACCAGATATCGTGAGCGTGGCAAGCAAAGGGAGAATAGCTAGCATGGGGATTACGGCCAAATCTTGAAATAACAACACCGCAAATACCGACTGACCAGCCTCGGTTTTCATTTTGACTTTCTCTTGCAAGGTTTGCAGTACAATCGCAGTTGAAGACAATGATAAAATAAGTCCTATGGCGAGTGCTTGTTGCCAAGGTAGAAAAACAACAGCGACACCCCAAATGAACACGCTGCTGATCAACACCTGTGCCCCACCAAACCCTAAAATCGGTGTTCGAAGCTGCCATAACAGCGAAGGTTTGAGTTCAAGCCCAACCAAAAATAACATCATTACCACACCAAACTCAGTGAAGTGCATGATTGCTTCAACATCATGAATTAACGCAGCACCAAAAGGCCCAATGACAATACCCGCCATCAGATAGCCCAGCACAGAGCCAAGTCCGAGCTTCTTTGCAATCGGCACTGATATGGCCGCGGCCGCCAAAAAGATAAACAACTGCAGTAAAAACGCTTCCATACTATTCGCTCCGACTAACTGAATGGTTGTTATTCAAAACCTCTTGCTGTGTTAGCACCTCTAAATCGAGTAACGAATCTCGTAAAGCAATGAGTGTGCGCTTATACTCTGCTGAATAACTTTGTATTTCTTCTGGTTCTAAGCCCTGATGCACACCAGTCACCACAAAAGGTGGTAGCCAAATTAAACGGCATAATTTGGCGGTTGCTCTATAGGGTGCTGTAAGCTCTTTTAAAGTGAATTCGTTGTAACCGTCTTTTTGATAGTTACTCGCATCGCCACCGGTGGTGATCGCCTGAAAAAACACTTTACCTGCCAATGCTTTTCCTTCAGTGCCATATGCCCATCCATGCTCCAGCACCAAGTCTAACCACTCTTTCATAATTGCGGGTGTTGAATACCAATAAAAAGGGTGTTGGAAAATAATAATGTCATGCGCTTCACATAAGGCTTGCTCTCGTTTTATATCGATCATGAAATCTGGATAGTTGGCATACAGGTCATTCACCGTTACATGCTCAATGTTTTCAACTGCATTGCGCAATGCGATATTAATATTTGACCGCGACTTTGCAGGATGAGCAAAATTTATCAGAATTTTCTTCATGGCTCTTCTTTCCTCTCAACGTACACCTATTTGCGAGTTGCGGTTATTTTTAACCCAATGAATGGATAATACGCTCAATTGTTTGTGTAATTTTAGTTATTTTAGTTGAGTTAAGCGCATCTTGATGAGGCGATGTAAACTGGCCCATGTCATTATCGTAATAAAGTCCAGACGCATCAGAGAACTCTTCCGATAACGCCGCTTTCACCAATATATCGGCGCCTATTTGCAAGTTTCCGCCCGTCACACCATACGCTTGTTCAACCATTTTACTGCCTAAAAAAGACTTCGGATTAATTGCGACAATAACCGGGCCATTTTCTCCAAGCGACATAGCTAACTGACGCGTCCACATAGTCAAAGCCAGTTTACTTTTCGCGTAAACAGCACTATCTGATAATGAACTTGGTGTGCATAACTCCTCAGCAGAAAGAGAGGACTGCGCCGCTGAGGATACATTAATGACACGCCCAGTGTTATCAAGCAGTGCCAAAAGAGCGTGTGTCAGGATGTAAGGTGCAATGGTATTCACCATAAAACGAACGTCAAGCCCATCGGGAGACACTTTTTCAGGGACAATAAACACCCCCGCATTATTAATCACCGTATCGAGCCTTTGATGTTCTTGTTTTATTTTAACAATAAACGCTTGCACATCACGTATACTCGATAAATCAGCTTGATACGTAAAAATATCCTCTGCTTTAGTAAATTCACTCAATAGCTTTGTTGCATCTGCAAGCTTTGAACAACTACGACCATGCAGCAGTACCCTATGTCCCAACTTCACAAGTGACTTAGCTGTTGCTAAACCAATCCCGTCGGTAGAGCCTGTTATTAGAATTGTTTTTTTCATTATCGAATTCCTCAAGTGCATTACTTATCAATCTGTAATTAATAAATATAGGGGCTCATCGCCCCTATATTTTAATTAACCTCTACCAACTAATCTAAGAATACTCTCCTCACCTGATCGGTATCGCCATATTCTTTGATAGCGTCAATTTTTCCGTCAGAAATCGTGAATAAATAGTGATAAAGGTTATTGTAATCGCGACCATTTTTTAGCTTAGCTGAAGATTCGACTTCGACCGCAACGCGCCCACCTGCAATCGTCCACGCCGTGGGGGTCATATTTAAACGGCCTGCAACTTGTGCTCGAACACTTTGCATCAGTTCAGTAATTCCCGCTTTATCCATTTCTCCAGAGACTGGCAAACCACCTTGCTGTCCCATCATTTTCCAAACAACTTGGTCATCAAGCAGTGCCAGTAAGCCTTCAATGTCTGAGTTAACAAATCGCATAAAAAAGTCACTAACCAGCTGCAGGTGAGTCTGTCTATGCATTATTTTATGTCCTGAACATTCATCACTAACTCGTTCCAGTTACGCTGGTTTTCCATGTCATGCTCCAATCCTTGTTCATCAGCTATGCTAAAACGCTTAACCGCAGGGGTTTTACTAGTGGCTTGGTAAAGCCAGTATGCTTCTGCTTTTAGCGCTTCATCAATGGGTTTATCAATAGACTCATACACCGCTTGTTTACAAGCATTGATAGATTCAGCAGGAAATTTAGCGATACGTTTCGCAAGCGTATCAACATATTCACCAATTTGATCTGGCTCAAGTGCTTTATTGATGGTGCCATAAGCTTCTGCCTCATCAGCATCAAAATCACGGGCGCTTAAAATAATCTCTAATGCGCGACCCAAGCCAGTTTGACGTGCCATGCGTGATGCACCACCTCCACATGGCAAAATACCCATGCCCACTTCCATCTGCATAAATTTAAACTTGCCACGTGCGGCAAAACGCATATCTAATGCAAGCGCTAATTCATGACCACCACCGCGAGCAAAACCTTCAAGCTTAGCAATGGTTGCTTGAGGTACTTTACTGATCCGCTCACACACAGACTGTAAATCTAAAAGCGCCACTTCGTCGCGAGATACGGCCTCAGTCGACATATCCTTTAATAATTCAGTATCATAATGACAAACCCACACTTCAGGGTTAGCTGATTGAAAAACCACGACTTTGGTATTGCGGTCACGCTCTAATCGCATTGCCAAACTATTTAAGTCTGCAAGCATTTCCTGACCTTGTACATTGACAGTACCAAAGTCGAAAGTCACCGTAAGAACGCCGTCTCGTTGTTGTGTTTTAAATGTCTGAAAACCTGAATACTTCATAATATACTCTCCAACCAATCTATTGTTTTAAGAGCTTAGTATCGTTATGTTTACTCAAGCTCACGTAGGGGGAAGTGTGCAATTTGCAGTGATAAGCTCACTCTCAATTTGCTATAAGCCATACTAGAACACTTGCATTTACTTGATAATGCCAGTAATTAAACAATCAGTTTTAATATTTATTAAATAATAAAATCTAGATAACCTCAGGTTTGGATAAGGGTTTTGGAATAGAAAGTGTTTTGAAAACAAACTTACGTACAGTCCAATGATGATATTTTGTTCAATATCAAGGCGCTTTTATGCAGTAATAGCAGGCTATTACAAATAAAAGCAACGCCGAGAGTGAGAAAAATAGCTTTATTGGGCAAATTCGCTTATCCAGAGCTGAGGTTAGATAAAACCCAATCGCTAACCCGAACGAGACACTGCTGCCAACCAATAAAGGGCTATTGAGCAGGTGGCTGTTGATCATCAAAAAGCACAAATACACGCGTCACTGAACAGTGGGTCCTGAACTACGTCAGCAAGGTGACATGGTACCGCCGTGATTGTGCAAAGCTTCAGACCTAATTTAGAAACAAATTAATAATACAGCTGCTTTTATAAACAAACTCTGATTTACATCCGGAGGGCCAAAACCAGGACTAGAACATCACCAACAATATAAGCTAAAATACTGTTTAATATAACTTTAATTAGCAATTCAATTACAAAGGAACGGTATGAAAAAATATTATCTTATATTAGCTATGACAAGCACTTTTAGCTATGCAACCCCTCAATATATTGACCTCAAAGAAGATACGTCACTAAATGGGCAACTAGACCCATCTTACACACTATCAAGTTCTGAACTATTGCGTATGCAAGGTGACTTCATACTCAAATCTGACAGTGAAGTGTCAAAAGGACAATATCAACATAATGATAATGTGATCGAGTTCACATCAACAAATGGGAATACCAAAAAACATTACCTCGGAAAACGCGTGATTGATGGGCTTTATAAAGGGACTTGGTACAGTAACGCTCTTGAGTCTGGCGACTTTGAACTTGCACTGCAATCGAATACTGGGTTGCATGGGCAATCATGTGACGACGTAAAAATTAAAGACCCATCTTCTCAATCTGGTATTCATGCTATTGAACTGACCGTTGATGGTAATCCAACGACAGCCAATGTGTATTGCAACATGGATATAGATCAAGGTGGCTGGACGCTCGTAAACACCCGAGAGAAGAATGGCCGCGAGTCGCATGCCCGTACTCAAGAACTAACGGATCCTAATGTTCAAAAAAACCATTATATTGATGCGGCAACGTGGCAAGCGCTCAAAACAAACGCGACACAGATCATGGTCACCGATGGCAATAATGACAATTATGTTGTGTTTGACTTTACACAGTTAGATACGGCGAATTGTCAGGTTTTAGTTGACGACCTTGTAAATACACCTGTATTTCATGCTGAACCAGGGTGTACCTACAAAGGTTCTGACTATACCTATTTAAGCAACCCAAGTAACGGGATTTACTTCACAACCGTGTCAATTTACAATTTAGACTTTAAGCCTTCGAATCGTAATGGTAACTATGGCACCCTAAGCAGTGGCAAAATGTATTACGCTCCATTGAATATACAAATTTACATCCGATAAAAACTCAACGAGCTAAAACAAAAACTGTGGTTTTAGCCAAAAAAGGTTGTCATTATTTGCCAACCTTTTTATGCCCATTGTTAATTAATCTACAAATCTCTCATTATTGCTTATTGCCAACAAGTACTGCTCGTAAAGCAAAGTCAGCTTATGCACTGACGCGCAATTTAATGCGTTTACTTTGTTTAAAAATGTAGCGCTTTGATAAACACTTTCATACAGAAACCAGCCATAAATTCGCTATATGATAAGAGTATTAAAACGACATATTAAGGACGTTTCGTATGATCCCATGCCTATTTCGAATCAGAACAACCTTGGTAATACCTACACTGTTAATTGCACTACTGAGTGCATGTGGTGGCAGCAACGAAAAAGCCATTGAGATTAAACCCGCCAAGATGAACCAAACAGTTGAGCAATATGCCATAGAGCAAAACTTTAGTGGCGCGATACTGATTGTTGAAAATGAACAGGTATTATTCAGTAAAGGCTTTAATAAAGTTAATCGATACGATACAAAACTGATTGATGCAGATACCGTTTTCAGGCTGGCTTCAATCTCTAAACAATTCACTGCTACGGGCATTATGATATTACAGGAGCAAGGGTTACTTAGTATTCAAGATACTCTTAATGTGTACCTCCCTGACTTCCCCAACGGAGATAAAATACGTATTAAGCATCTATTGCAGCACAGCGCAGGACTGCCCAATTTTACTGCGCTAAGTACGTTTAAAGATATTAAAAACACACCGCATACTCCTGAGCAACTAATTGCCTTATTTAAAGACAGAGCACTTGAGTTTGACCCTGGCACTCAATATAAATACTCCAACTCTGGTTACATTGTATTGGGGCACTTAATTGAAAAGGTCAGTGGCATGACCTATCAAGACTTTATAAACACAGAGATATTCCATCCCTTGGAAATGGCACAAAGTGGCTATGGTAAAGATGAGTTAGGACAGAATAATATTGCTCAAGGCTACCTCCCAAGTGGTGCAAATATAACAAAATTGAGCATGACCGTACCCTTCGCAGCAGGCGCATTGGTTTCAAGTGCTAACGATTTACACAAGTGGGATCAATCATTCTACAACAACACCCTACTGAACGAGGCAAGCCAAAAATCCATGTTCACTCCAGATCTCGGCAACGCTGGTCTTGGTTGGTTTATTACCCAATCTAATGGCGAATTACGATACGTACACTCTGGCGGAATAGACGGGTTTAGTACCTATATCGCCCGCTATCCTAAAAGCAAAAAGCTCATTGTGGTGTTATCCAATGTACAAAACTTCCCAGCTGCAAAGTTTAGTAACCAATTAAATAAAATAATCACGAACGGGTAAACAACACAAGCAAAAGGGTCAGAGCTTGACCCCTTTGGTTCTTGAGTAATAGCTATTCCAAAGTTACCTTCATTGCCATACCTGTGCGTTGCCCGACAACACTAATAAACCTATACCCTTGAGCAGGATTATTCACACTCACCAGCTCGGTATTATTATCGCTAAAGCCACGTTGGTCGTAGTTACTTATTGTCGCCCAAGTTGAGGCTTTATAATAAACATCACCATCACCTGTGCCATGATCGGTTTCAATTGTTAATGTTGAAATACCAGCCGGCACATAGATGAAATAGTATTGAATATCCGCATCACGACTGCCATTAGGTAAACAAATCGTATTACCGCTGGTTAAACTGGACCCGGTTGTTGGCCCCGCCGTTGCGCATGCATTGTCAATTCTCCCCCCTGTCGGGCTTCCAGTTATTGTAACGGTTGCTGCATCTGACGCAATTGCACCTTGGTTATCAGTCACAGTTAATGTTGCGGTATAGGTACCAGCTGTTGTGTAGCGATAGCTTGGATTGGCACTTGAGCTAGGTGCACTGCCGTCACCAAAATCCCAACTGTAAGACGCGATATTGCCATCTGAGTCATAAGAATTTGCACTACTGAAGTTAATTACTGCATTAGTTACTGCACTATAAGGGCCGTTAGCTTCTGCGATAGGTGCTGAATTAGATGACCCCGAACCAGTGCGAATATGAATATAACTGGTGTTATTTTGTTCATCCCACTCTGAGACTTGATTGGCATTGTCAATGATCACCCCAAGGTAGTAATTGGTATTTGGTTGTAAATTGTTTGGAATGACGATGCTCTTTTTAACCTCGTCTGGGACCCTGCGCGAAACAGACACTGTGTCGGTTGTAATTAACGTATCGGTATTTGTAATGGTTGCATTAGTAGAAATATAGTAGCCAAGCTGAACATTTTGAGCATGGCTACCGCTGTTTTCTAAAGTCAGCTCCATTTGAACTTGCTGGCCAAGGTCAACGTTATGGCGCATTTCACAGTAATCTCTGGTACAGCTAGACTCCACTTTAGTTGAACTTAATTCAGTGCCATTGCTGTCGAGTAATCGATTACGGCCATGTGAACTGTATTCCCCTGATGACCCAGTTCGCCGCCAAGCCGATACCGACACATCTTGTCGAGTCGAGCTACCGTACAGCGTGATTAAGCCATTCGCGGCGTCTTCACCGACATATGATCTTAACGAATTTTCTCCGCTCGTATGCACATGCGTGTAATCTGTTCCCATAATATTATAATAGCGATTTTCATGAGCAAGTCCGAGTGTATGGCCTATTTCATGTATCGCGGTGGTTTCGAATAATCGACGCTCTAGACCATAGCCGCGATAAGATGTTTTTTCATCCATCTTGTCATTGTAACCACCGTTAGGAATGTTGTTGTGAAAAACAATGTCAGTTTCAACCGTGTTACCACAGCTATTTGTTATGGTATATGCCACAGCGGAAGTCCCTGTACTCCACCAAATTTCACTTTCACCATTATTGGTTCCAACACTGTTGTCGTCGTCCGTTCGTACATAAATAGTAAAGTTGGCAGGCGTATCATTCACTCGATTCATTGCTTGTTGAAATGACGTTTTCCATTTTGCAAAAGCGCCTGCAAATCCCGTTGGATTAGCGTTAAAAGTCATACTACTTTGATTCCGCCATTTTTTATTCACGTTACATGCGGGATCTATTAAAAACTTATGTGCAGAAGCACTGCTACTTACTAGAGTAACGACAAATGCAGTCGTAAGTTTGGTTTTAAATTTATTACCTTTCATGTGTATTTCTCATAGTTGTTTGATGGCTATAAACGCATGGTTATTGTTGAGTGTAAGGTGAGCTAACAGTCAGTACTGGATTACCCTTATTTCGTTTCACTTGCGCTTCTTCCCATTTGTCATGCCGACTACCATGAGATATGTTTTTCTTTACTAATGCTTCACTTGGAGCAACTAGCTCCACAGGTGCTTTACTTGCTTGTGTTAAGCCTATATATGCTTTAAAAGTGCTGTTTTTATCAACGTTTTTTACAGTATTACGTTTAAATGAATCCCCTCTTTGAGATAGCACCTGCTTATCTATATTTCTCAGTTTTGTAATGAAATTACCAATATTCGACGTAGTGTTAGCTTGCCGATTATCTCGATTTTTTAGCCCATTCGCTGACATATAATCAACACTGCCATGCTCATCTACAATCACCGCTTGACCATTAGCCGCTATAACGCTCCCTTGTTCAAGTAAAAAACGCCCTAGTTCACACTGCACAAAATCACAGCCTGTATCAGTGCTTTGCTGCACTAATAATATAGACTGTTCACCGAGTTTAATTTGAGGGGAGTTTGAGGCAGATAAAGTATTACCATTTGCAAAGGTACCACCAACAAACTTTAAAGTGATGGTACTTTCAAAATATTGCCCGCTAATCACTTCTTCAATATCATAGGTGACAAAAGTGTAGGGGATGCCTTCTACAGACAGACCTTCAGTTATTTCAGTGGATGTTCCTCTAAAAATAAGCTCAGAATCTGCCACTAAAGTTTCAATTACTTTATTATGTCCATTGTTACTCACAAACGTGCCAGCAAGCGCTGAAGTCGTGGTTATCAGCAACGGTATTATTAGAATACTACATCGGGTTAGATTGACTATGTTCATTATTATCTTCCTTATGTGATGATGAGTCTCGGCAATGCTATCTAACATTTTTCAGTCGTTTTAATGTTCAACATTAAATGCAGAGAGAATTTCCAGTTTGCTTGTAGGCTGAATAGCACCAAGCAACATTAAATATTGTATACAATATGTACTTTTCCAATCTTTAAGTTGCATTTTTTATACGTATTAGTTACAAGTAAGTTAAATTTTGTATTGGCTGTTTTTTGAATACACGCTATGTAAAATAACCTCAGCTCTGGATAAGCGCATTTGCCCAATAAAGCTATTTTTCTCACTCTCGGCGTTGCTTTCATTTGTAATAGCCCGCTATTACTGCATAAAAGCGCCTTGATATTGAACAAAATATCATCGTTGGATTGTAAGTTTGTTTGCAAAACATTTTCTATTCCAAAACCCTTATCCAAACCTGAGGTTAAAATAAGAAAAAAACTGCCTTGTTATATTTTTGATGAAACCTCATTGCTAGAAAATTCAAGAAAGCGCACGTAGCGTTCAGGTTAATATTTGAGTAACCAGAAAAAGATGTAATGAAATGAGATCACGAAAAAATAGCGTAACCAAAGCTATTTTTCTCGCCAATGCTATGAATATTGCCGTTTTATTGATGATGGCGGCCACCTTGCAACTTTGGCCATATGGATGGTGCGCTCAAACAAGCACAGTATGAGGTCATCAGAGATACTGTAAGTTTAATTGCGGCGATCTCGTCGCCTCTTCATCAGCATTTTAGCGCTTAATTATAATCCATTGATTTAAGTAAACATTTATGGATTAACTCACTTTTTTATTGACTAGCTACCTTCCTTTAATTTTATTTTCGATCAAAGTAAGTGACGCTGCTTCATGGCTGCCTTACTATTGCAATGGCCGCTGCAATTTACCGTTTTTCAATAATGCCTGATACACAGCTTCGAGAGGTTCAGGTATTCCCTCGTGGTATTCTGGTTTTTCTTCCAATAATTTGATGAGTTCCTCTTCAGCACCTTGTTGATCATTATTTCCCAGCTTTATGATGATTTTGGCAAACTCTGGTAATGGTTCACTTAACGCTATACCGTAAAGTGCCGATGAAGTGGGTTTTATGGTATGCCCTCTATGCTCTGGCACTGCGCGTTCAACCGTCATGCCAGTTACCACAATATTTTCAACTTGTGGCTGCTCAGTCATTTCTAATTGAGGCCCACTTGCTGCTATGTTTTGCGTTGTCTCATGTGCAATAACCTGCTCGTCACTGAACACCTTACGCCTTGCTTTATTGATTGTTAATTCAGCTTCATTTACCACGGTATGCGCTTGGGTTATTCCATTGATATCAGCCGATTCAATAGACACGAAAACCGGGTCTTGGTCATACTGCCAAGGTGCCAACACGACCACAGCAACCATCGCTGCTGCTATGCCTGAATACGGCCACCAGCGGTTGGTTTTTGTGTTGACTGGCTTTTCATCTACTTTAACTTCCTGTGCAGCACGTGCCAGAATGACTTCATCTAATTGTCTAGGAGGCAAATCATCCGTATTATGTTGATACAGCTTGATGATGTCGTCATCGTTAAATTGCTTGCTCATATTTCTCGCTCGCCTCCTACTTCTGTGGCTCCCACTTTACGCTGCAAACAGTCTCGCAACTGTGACATAGCATAGCGCAGTCGAGTTTTTACGGTTTCTGGCTTTGCCCCAACAATTTCGCACACTTGACTGGGATCAAACCCTGCTTCATGGCGCAGTAAAAAGGCTTCTCGCTGCTGAGGCATCAACAATTCAACACAGTGTTTGATAGCCTGTTGTAAAAAGTCATTATGCACTGAACCTTCTTGTTTACCTTGGTGAAAGGCAAGTATTCCCTCATCTTGTTCATCACTCACGAGGGTTAAATGCTCACCTCTGACCTGGTTTTTTCTGTGTTCATCAATCAATAAGTTGTGTGCAATGCGATACAACCATGTAGTGAACTTGGCTTCAGCCGTGTAGTTATTGCGGTTGTCTATCACCCTCATCCATACTTCTTGAAACAACTCTTGCGCTTTATTATGCTGCTTAGAGCCCAATTGACGACATATATAACGATACATCGGCCCTTTATGGCGCGCATAAAGCTCAGCAAAGGCAGTGTCATTACCTTTGCCATATTCGAGCATTAACGTTTCATCCATGTTTGCGTGTTGTTGAGCTATTTGTGTCATAAATTAAAGGTTAAGCTGAATTAAAGTGCACTGGCAAGTTCAACCAAGTTAACAAACTCTCCGCGATAGTTAAATGGGTCATGGCCTCTGTTCGCTCGTGCGATACGCGCGATGTCGTGATAACCCATACTTCCTAAATATTGACTGTGTTTCAACTTTTGTGCAAATGCCGCAACCGATGTTGCAAATTTAAAATCTGAACTTGCGCTATTAAACTCTGGTAACACCTGATTTTTATCCACAACTAAGCTTATTAGCTGACTTTTATCATCACCCGGTAGCTTGTAGCGTATTTTTAGCTGTAATAATTCGTCGTTGCTATTTACCATTTTCAGCTGTTGATAACGTAAGTCGTCAACCTGTCCTTTGTTACCCACTAAGGTAACTTCGTACAGTGCAGTGACCGTATGGCCTGCTCCGATTTCGCCCGCATCGACCTTATCATTATTAAAATCTTCATCTTTAAGTAAGCGATTTTGATAGCCAATCAGGCGATATTCTTTCACTTGTGCCGGATTAAATTCAAGCTGAACTTTTACGTCGTTAGCAATACTTTGTAAGGTGCCACTCATCTGTCTTAATAAGACTTTTTGTGCTTCGTGTAGGGTATCAATGTAAGCATGATTACCATTTCCAATATTGGCCAATTGCTCCATCATCGCATCATTATAATTGCCGCGACCAAACCCAAGGGTAGTCAATGAAATGCCCTGCTTGCGCTGTTCAGCTATTAGCTCCTTTAATGCGTCAATACTGGTAATACCAACATTAAAGTCACCATCGGTGGCTAAAATCACTCTATTCACGCCACCTTTGATAAATGCCTTTTTCGCCTCTTGATACGCCATTTTAATACCACTTTCGCCATAAGTTCCCCCGCCTGCTTTAAGCGCTTTTAATGCATTAACAATTGTTTGCTGTTCTTTGCCTTTAGTTGGACTTAACACCACTTGTACGTTACCCGCGTAGGTTACCAAACTTACCGTATCGCGCGCGGATAACTGCTGTACCATCATGGTTAAGCTTTGTACCAGCAATGGCAATTTATTTTCTTCATGCATTGAGCCCGATACATCCACCAAAAAGACTAAATTTGACGGTTTTCTCTCACTCATAGGTAAGTCATAACCTTGTAGGCCAATGCGCACAATATGACGACCATCACGCCAAGGTGCTGGCGCAATTTCTGTGTAGGTTGCAAAAGGCTGTGATACGTCTTCCGGCACACTGTAGTTATAATCAAAGTAATTTATAAATGCCTCTTCACGCACCGCACCTTTAGGTGGTAATTTACCCATGCTCAAATAACTACGAATATTGGCGTAACTGCCCGTATCAACATCAACAGAAAAAGTCGAAAGTGGCGTAGTGACTGCCTGAAATACCCCATTACTATCGGTGGGTAGATAGGTTTCACGATTCTCAAAGTAAGGTCGATGATCTATTGCTGGTGGTTGCGGTGCGACCCTTCCTCTCATCGAGTGTAGTGCCTTTTTATGCACCGGCCGGCTAAGCTTCATGTATTCAACTTCAGTGCTACTTTCTTGCACGCCACCAAGCGCGTTTTCTGCCACCATAACTTTTTTAACGGCTTCAAGATCAGAGGCTCGCTCTTGTTGTGCCTGTTGACTTGCTTTATCTATTTCTTGTTCATGCTTAATTTTTTTATGAGAACACCCCACCATGAGCAGCATGCTAATGGTTAAAGCTATGAAGGTTTTGTTTGTGTTCATAATCAATCTCTTTTTTAGAAGGTTTACAGCTATAAACGAGCGACTATGCATTTGGGGGTGAAATTTAAACCGTTTTTTGTCAATAGAGGCTGAGTTCGACACAAACCCCATACAACTTATGCTCAGATGAATTCAAGCTCTGACTCTATATTCCGAAGCCACTTAATGGTATTAAACAGCTTTGCATATACAGTTTCCCCGCTTTATCGTAGGCAATTCATTGGCCAATAAATTGTAATAAAAGGATGTTGTTAGTTTTTAAAGAGTTCGCTTGATAGTGTCTTTGTGACCTCTCAAGTTTCACCATCATTCCTAACACTATGAGGAACCTGTGAGTCAATGTTGTTAATAACACAAGTAATAATAATCAACTTTTCACAGTTATTTGGTTATACGTAAACCCTTGTCTAAAACGCCTACGTTTCATGTCTGTGGCCCCTACTTTTATTGGCATTACTGGCCGATCAATTTTAAAAGCGCTGCTGCGTAAAGACATTCCCCTCTACTATAAAATGCAAGTTAAGCACAAAAAAAGACGTGTATATTCATCCAAGGAAGATCAACCCACTAAAGTAATCGGCCGTCTTTTTGTCAAAGGTAAGTTTGCTGGTTAAGCATGGCGGACCTAAAAATAAATTAAATATAAGCGGCGCTGACTCAGTGCCGCTTATCTTGTGCGTGTGTTAAATTAATTTTTTAATAAGATTATTCATTGTGTTTTTCACTATTTGAAAATTGATATTCCTTTACTGGTTGTGTGCCAAGTAAGTGCTCTACAAAATAATCCCAGCGCTTTCTAATAAAATAATCACTGTTGTTTAAAAAATGATCTTGATTTGGATAAATCATCAAATCAAAGTCTTTGTTTGCTTTGATCAACTGATTCACTAATTGCATCGTTGCAGCAGGGTTAACATTTTCATCTAATTCGCCATGTGCAAGGAGTAACTTACCTTTTAATTTGGCAACACTTTGTGGGTTTAAGTTTGTTTGTTGATCCCAGTGTTCAGCAACAGGGTAACCTAACCATGTTTCATTCCAGCCTGTTTTATCCACTCTAAAGTCATGATTGCCTGAGGCGGCAACCCCCACTTTAAAAAAGTCAGCATGTCTAAACATAGCCTGAGCTGTATCATAACCACCGGCCGAAAAACCAAATATCCCGACTCTATTTACATCTAAATATGCATGCTGCTTAGCGAGTTCTTTGATTGCGTAAACATGATCATCTACGCCAGCGGCTAGATTTTGATAAGCAGCTAAGTGAAAATTACGATCTCGCTTACTGGTACCTCTGCCATCCATTTTTATGACAATAAACCCTAATTCCGCTAAAGATTGTGCATGCTGATAATAGGTCCAAAACGATTTAGGCGTAAAGAAACCATGAGGGCCGGTATACGTTGCATCAATGATAGGGTAACGTTTATTGGCATCAAAATTACTTGGTTTATACATTAAGCCATAGAGTTGAGTTTGTTGATCATCAGCTTGTATTTTAAAGGCTTGGGGTGCACGCCAGCCTGACGTGAGCAATTCACTGATATCAGGCGAGCCTATGGAAGCGACGACTTTGCCATCTATGGTACTACGTACCGTATTATTAGGAACTGTTTTATGGTCAGACGCAATATCAACAAAATAATTAAAGTCTGGAGAAAGTCGCGTACTGTGCTCTAGTGGCTCAGGTGTTAATAACGTTTGTTCAGACCCATTTAACTGTACTTTGTATAAATGTCGTAAATACGGATCTCTATCTTTAAATTCACCTGAGGCTTCAAAATATAAAGTGCGCGACTCTTCATCTATACCTCTATTAATACGAACATAACAATCACATTGCGTGATTTTATTTTTTAGTCGACCATTGCTAAGGTCATACAAGTAATACTGTTGCTTACCTGAGCGTTGACTACTCCAGATCACATCGTTTGAATTTGGTAATATCTGTACATGTTGTGCCCAAGGATCTATAAATTGTGCGGATTTTTCTTCAACGATTAATCTTACTTGCTGATTGTCAGGGTTATATTCATGTAGACTAATACGTTTTTTCGCTCTCGCTTGATCCATAAAATAAAAGCGATTGTTATCTTCCCACCATCCCCAAATCGGTCCACCATAATAGGTTTGCTGTAGTTTAGGCGTATCAACTAAAGTGGCTTTTTTACTCGCAATATCAATTGAGTAAATATCACCTAATGGGACATGTTTATCACCCGCCAATGGATAATAATAGCTATAGAGTTTGGGTCTTAATCCTTGGTCATGACTAGATTGCACTAAATGTAGCTTGCCAACTTGTCTGCGATCTAATCTATGTGTGATAACAGTGCGACTGTCTGGCGCCCAAAATACACTAAGTTGCTGCTTTACATTGCTAGCATCTTTATTGATGTACTGTTTTGGGTTCATATTGTGCACAGCATAGGGGTAACCTTCGCTGCCATCAAAAGTTAACTGGGTTACTTTATTTGTTTCATGTTCAGTTAAATACAAGTTCCATTGTTTTACCTTTAAAGAATATAAACCGTTTGGTGAACTGTATTCAGGTTGCGTAGGGCTTACTTGTGCAGCGAGTTTATTACACTGACTCGTTTTTAAGTCGCATTGATATTCGTGGTTCTGATTGATTAGCTTTAAACGGCCATTGCTTAAATCTAACGCTTTTATCTCTATTGAAAAAGGTTGGTTTGGATCATGATTAATACTGGCTTTGAGTTTTTCATGATCAAATAAAGGGGAAACCACAGCAGAAGCTGGCTGTACTTTAACGTAATTTTTATTTCCTGATTTATCTTTTTCGCTGTACCAAAAATCACTTGCTTGATTGATCCACTGTGGTTCAACAGCTAAATTACGCACTTTAGTTGCTACATTTTTAGGTAAAAATTTTTCAGCCCTTTTATAATCTGCCTGAGTTACCATTACAGCTTGATTCTTTGTCGTTATTGAACAAGCAGTTAACGATAGGCAAGTTATCAATAACCCCACTTTTTTAAACATTTTTATCTCCACTTCATATTCTTTATTCTGCCCACTATAATAGATTGCATAAAGTATACAATTCATTTGTTATTTCCTTAATTGAAGAGCACAAGGTCATATGAGGTCACAGGGTCAGGTCTTGCATTGTGCAACCCTTACTACAACACCTATG